>JAGVQF010000177.1 GCA_020051815.1 Candidatus Saganbacteria bacterium
GCTTGAAGAGCTGGGAGATAAGTATGATGCTGATCGAGTCCTCCGGACCGGTTGTTTGCCGGGCATATATTTTGATCGCGCCACCGGCGCCGACATGCTTGAAGCTTATTCAACCACCTATTTAAAAGAAGAGATCCAGGCTGAAGCCCTGACCAGGACGATCGGCGGTTATTCAAGGTTTCTTGATGTCGCGGCGGAAGCCAGCGGTCAATGGATCAACTATTCCAAGTTATCCAACGACGCGGAGATCCCGAAAGAAACGATCCGTCGATTTTATTCCATTTTAGAAGACACCCTGGTGGCTTTTCGCCTCCCGCCTTTCCGTCCAAAACGAACCAGACGGCGGATCAGTCAGCGAGACCGCTATATTATTTTCGATGTCGGCGTCAGGAACGCGATCTTGGGCCTGCACCGCTCGCCCTTGAGCCCGGCTGACAAAGGCTCCGTTTTTGAGCAGTTCGCCATCCTGCAAACGATTTATTTCAACCGCTCTCACCATAAGAAATGGGAACTTTATTCTTACCGGACAGAGGGTGGAGCAGAAGTTGATTTTATCATTGACACCGGCGAAAAACTGGTTGCCGTAGAGTGTAAGGCGGGCCGTAACGTCAGTGAGGCGGAACTGGCTGGCTTCAAGTCATTTGATGAAATAGCGCACAAGCCGGTTGTCCGGTACGTCATTTATCAGGGCGCGACCAGGCAACTGTTTTCAAATAATGTTCTCGCGGTCCCGGTCAGAGACTTCTTCGTCTCGGAAATCAACAAACTTTAAAAGCAGCCCCCCCCTTGACGAAATTTCGCCGGCCAACCCCTGCTTGAGCGTGGCAATGGAATTGCTGGGATTGGGAAAGGGCAGAAAGGGCGGAAATGGCTAAAAAGGCAGAAAAGGCAGACAGGGCGGGAACGGCTTAAAGGGCAAAAAAGGCGGGGAGGGAAAGTGGAAGGGGATAAGATTTACGGGCATAGGAAGATGATCGTCTGGCAAAACATGGATGCGTTGGAATTATTTATCCTGAGATCGATCTTGCCCCAAATTCCCCGGACCCAATTTAAGACAATAGACCAGATCGAGCGAGCCTCAAGTTCGATCGTGGCAAATTTTATTGAAGGCTACTATAGCGGCTCCCTCAAAGAATATCTCCGGTTTCTTGGCTACAGCAGACGCTCCCTGGCCGAATTGCAGGATTGGGGGCGCCGGGTTTACCGACGAGAATTCATCCCACGGGAAACCTTCCTCGAATTCGACGATCTTTCGATCCGAACAACGTATCTCCTCTCCCGCCTAATCTCCTCCCTCAAACAAAAGCTCAACTGACCTTGTCCTTCCCGCCCCTTCCGCCTCTCCCGCCATTTCCGCCCCTTCCGCCCCTTCCGCCTTCTTCCCGCCCTTTCCGCCTCTTCCGCCTTTTCCCCATTCCCCATGCAAGTTTTAGCCCCTAAGACCCGATAATATTAGTGAAAGCAAAAGCCGTAATGATGATTGCCTGTTATCAATCGTCGCGGTTTACCCCGAGCGAATCCCGAGCGAGCGAAGCGAGTCGAGGGAGAGTCGAGGGAGAGTCGAGGGAGAGTCGAGGGGTAGGTAAGTTAAAAGGACCACGTTAACAGGCTCGCCCCGAGCGAGATCGCCAAAGGCGGTCGAGTCGAGGGGCTAAAGAAAAAAGCTTGGAAACGTGGTTTTTTTATAGGAGGATAGAAAATGCCTGACGTTGTAGGCCCAATAAACCAAAATATGCCCTTAACCAATGTGGTTAACCAGGAGCCCACACCTGCCTCAGCGGCTCAAGCAGTAACCCCTACCCCAGCGCCAATAATTGCAACAATCACGCCTCCTCAAGGCCAAAAAAAGCTAGAAAAAAACGGCCTCACCATAATCTGGGAAGACAAGAACAATGACGGGAAACTCGATCTGGCGGAAAGAGAATCCGCGAAGATCTACGCGACTAGCGCAACCGGCTCCCCCATTTCCATCGCCCTCTTCAGCCTGATCGATCGCAATATGGATGCCAGCGCGACAACTGATGATTCGGCTGATACGATCACGGAAGACGAACTCGCCAAAGCCGCCGATGTAATTAAGCAATACGGCGCCGCGCTCGAATCCAAGGGAATGCCGGCCGAAGGTGCCCTTAACGCCTACGCCAATGCCTCCTCGTTCCGCAATGTGCCGGTCAGCACACTGTCCGACAGCCGGGCGGAGATATTAACCGGGATCAGCGGAATCACAAAAGAGACTGTTGATCAGAAACTCTCCGGCTATCACGCCGATATTCTTAAGGCCGTTAGGGCCTATTACACTGCCCACACCGACGCGACCGCCGACGACATTGCCGGCTACCTTCTCCGCCTGGCGATGGCGAGCCTGACGGGACTCTATGAGCCGTTTGGGGTTAATGAAGCTGATCTTAAAAACCTCGAGCGCTATAGCCCGGATAAAGTTACTGAAGATAATTTACTGGGGTGGCTGAAGACGGGGGCGGTGAGTGGAATGGAGGGGGGGCGCAGCACCGCTTCAGCGCAGTCAATCTCAACCCTATATACTGAGCTTATAAGGGCCCGCGATGATGGAAAATATGAACAAGTTGTTGAAATTGTCGACAAACTAATCCCCATGCTCCAACAGAAACCAAGTGAGACGGGCTTAGCGATCCCTTCAACAGGAGCAAAGATTACTTGGAAGGACGCCTACTCTTCTATCATAAGCATATTGATGGATAAAAAAGAGCTGCTGCTGGCCAGCGTTAGCGCTGATAAATTAATAACTTTGATCACCTTATTAGAGGGCTCCTTGTCTGGCGCTGGCTCCCTCGAAGATATCTCCACTCCTCAACTGATAGAACAGAGAAAGAGCCTTATTCAACTCATTATCGATTTCAAAAAGCAGGCGGGGGGATCTGAAGCCGATCGCAAATCATTTGTTGAAGCGGCAGTTAGACCGATCATTGCTTCTTTGACCGCAAAGAAACTATATAACGGAACACTCACCTTGGATAGCGTCAGACTTATCGCCAAAACCGTCGCCTCTCTTGCCGATCTGCTGGCCTCGGCAGGCGCTGATACAAGTTCTTTGGCAAATATCTATGCCACACAGATTACCGCGGCCAATCTTGAAAGTCTTTCGAGCGACAAAGGGACAAAGGCCTTGGTTGCCTTCGAGATCGCGCGCAGCAAAGTAATGCTGGCTACTTCGGGGAATGGCACAGAAGTTCCCTTCCAAATCTCTACCACTCTCAAAATCACCGAAGAATTGGCAATACTTGCAGCGAACCTAGAAACACCATTTGCAGAAGGAAAGTTCGTTGTTGGTGAGAGCGGACTGAAATTTACCAAACTTCTTTCAATTGCTACGGCAATAAACACCTTACCACAGGCGATATTACCTCTCATTAAAGATGCTAAAAAAGAAGGTTACGCGACCATTTATCTGCTCAAGGAGATCGTGGGAAAAGATAAAAAGCAGACTAAAACTGCTACTGGCCTGAACAAAGTTCTTGCTGATTGGCAAAAAACCACCTCCCCTGCACCAGGGACAAGGCCTGATGGCAATAATTCGAGGAGGCCTGCAAGCGGTGATGCTCCAGGAGCAAATCCACCTGGAAATGCTGGAAATGTCGCTGCCGCGGAATCAATAGTGGCTGTTTTTGCTGAAGGAGACGCGGCGCTGAAGGGAAACTAATTGCCTAAAGAGAGCAATAACTATGGTAATTGAAAAAGAGCCAATAACAAATCTGCAACCGGCGCCGGTCAAAACTTTACCGGAAGTAAAGACTTTATCTGGCCAAAAGATCGGCGACTACAAAAAAGGAACCACGGAATTAATTAAACAGAAGTTCACTATTCTTTCAAAACAACTGCTGACCCAGGGCGCAAATGTGACTCAGATA
>JAGVQF010000066.1 GCA_020051815.1 Candidatus Saganbacteria bacterium
GATCAACGCCTGGTTGGCTATAAATCGTTGATGATATTCCGAAACATCGGTCAGCGCTTCGGGCTTTTTTAAGAGCTGCCACTTCCTGCCTTTTTTTTCGGCTAAGATATATCTGATCAGGACCTTTTCTTCGATCCCCAAGTCGATCTTATTGCTCCAGCCATACAACACCTTGACCTTTCTCCCCGCCTCCAATCCTTCTTCCCTGACCCCGATATGGATATGGCTTAGCCCCCTAAGGGGCCCGATCTCTTGCATGGCCCCGGAGCCGACCCTTAGGCCCAAATATAAACGATGCCCGTGGACGATGCTTTTTTTGTAAAAGACGGACGCTCCCGTATCCCGCATAAGGAAACTTTGCAGGCCTAAATTTCTGGAATGAGGCCGGGCGCACCACAGCGGCCGACCGGCAAAAAGTCCCCGGGGTCTTATCTCAACGCCAATATTTCCCATATGCGTTATATCCGGATATCTCTGCAAAAATTTCAGCATTTCGTCATTTATTCCATGCTATAATTAAGTCATGAAAGTGACTCTCTTCGATACGACTTTAAGAGACGGCGCCCAGACCGAAGGCATCAGTTTTTCCCTTGAGGACAAGCTGAAGATCGCCAACTGCTCGATGATTTCGGCGTCCACTACATCGAAGGCGGCTGGCCGGGGTCAAATCCTAAGGATATCGAGTTTTTTAAGGCGATCAAGAATGTTAAGCTAAAGAACGCGAAGATCGTCGCATTTTCTTCGACCCGGCGGCCGGGGATCAAAGTCGAAGAGGATAAGAACATCGCGACTCTTCTGGCGGCCGAAACGCCCGTCGTTTCTATCTTCGGCAAGTGCTGGGATTTTCACGTTACCGACGCGCTCAAGACGACACTGGACGAAAACCTCGATATGATCAAAGAGACGGTCGCTTACGCCAAAAAAGCGGAGCGGGAAATCATTTTTGACGCCGAACATTTCTTTGACGGCTATAAGGCCAATAAGGATTACGCGATCAAGTGCCTCAAGGCGGCCGAAGGCGCCGGAGCCGACGTCCTTTGCCTTTGCGATACGAACGGCGGCACTCTGGCTTTTGAAGTGCAGAAGATCGTCACCGAAGTGAAGCCGCAATTTAAAACGCCGCTTGGCATCCACGCCCATAACGATTCGGAATGTGCCGTTTCTGTTTCCGGTATGGCGGTCTTTTGTGGCTGTACCCAGGTCCAGGGGACGATCAACGGTTACGGCGAGCGCTGCGGCAACGCCAACCTTTGCTCGATCATCCCGATCCTGAAATTGAAACTCGGCATCGATTGCGTCACAGACGCCCAACTCAAACGTCTGACCGAGATTTCGCGCCACGTCGCCGAGATCGCCAACCTGCCGCAGTCGGCTCACCAGCCTTTCGTCGGCCGCTCGGCATTCTCCCACAAAGGCGGCATCCACGTCAGCGCGGTGACCAAGCACCCCGGCACCTACGAACATATCAAGCCGGAGCTGGTCGGCAACGAGAGAAGGGTGACGATCTCGGAGCTCTCCGGCGTCAGCAACCTGCTGGTTAAAGCGGAAGAGTACGGCGTCAATTTAAAGAAAGAGTCGCCGGAAACAAAAACGCTAATTAAGACCCTCAAAGAAATGGAGAACCAGGGTTATTCGTTTGAAGAGGGTGAGGCGAGTTTTGAGCTTTTGGTTAAAAGAGCGCTGGGAGATTTTACGCCGTTCTTTGAGCTGGAGGAATTCAATATCAAGACGGCTAAAGAGGGAGAGAAGGGGACGCAGAGCGTTGCCCACCTCAAGATCAAGGTCAAGAACAAGAACTTTGACGCGGCGGGTGAGGGCGACGGGCCGGTCAACGCGCTCGACAGCGCCCTGCGTAAAGTGCTCGAAAACCTATATCCGGCTCTCAAGACGATGAAACTGACCGATTATAAGGTCCGCGTCCTAAACAGCGAAGCGGGGACGGCGGCCCGCGTGCGCGTCATCATCGAGTCGGCCGATGAGAAAGATGTTTGGAATACCGTTGGCGTTTCCACCAATGTCATCGAAGCGAGCTGGCTGGCGCTCGTCGATTCGATCGAATATAAACTGATGAGTGAGGGCAAAAAATGAAAATGGCCAATCTGCCCGATTCGGCGGGCACAAACGAAAAGGGGCATCTTGAGATCGGCGGCTGTGACCTGGCCCTGCTGGCCAAGGAATTCGGCACGCCGCTTTATGTCCTCGACGAGCGCACGATCAGGGACCGCTGCCGCGAGTACCTGAAATGCTTTCGCGCGCAATACCCGAACACCGAAGTTATTTTTGCCAGCAAAGCGCTTTGCACCGTCGGGGTTTCGGAGATCATTGCCAGCGAAGGTCTGGGTTTTGACGTCTCTTCCGGCGGCGAGCTCTACACCGTCATCAAGGCCAAGGCCGACCCGAAAAAGATCTATTTTCACGGCAACAACAAATCGCTCAAAGAGCTGAAAGAAGGGCTGGAGGCCGGGATCGGCCGGTTCGTCGTCGACAACCAGTACGAGCTGGCCAACCTGGAAAAAGTGACCAACGAGCTCGGCTTGAGGGCGGAGATCCTGATCCGGGTCAATCCCGGCATTGAAGCCCATACCCATGAGTTTGTCCAGACGGGGCGGGTCGATTCAAAATTCGGCGTGCCGCTCGACCAGCTCGACGAACTGGTCGGCCGGGTCAAGAAGACGAAACTCATCAGCTTAAAAGGTTTTCACACCCACATCGGCTCGCAGATCTTTGACGCGGCGCCCTTCGTCGCCGAGGCAAAACTGCTGCTTGAGCTGACTCAGAAATACGGGACGGAGGAAATAAATATTGGCGGCGGCCTCGGTATCCCTTATCTGGCCGAAGAATCCGCGCCGGTCATCGCCAACTTTGCTAGCCAGATCGCCGGCGTCCTCAAAGGCAAGACCGAAGCCAAGCTGATCCTTGAGCCGGGCCGCTCGATCGTTGGCACGGCCGGGGTGACTTTGTACACGATCGGGGCGGTCCGCGATATCACCGGTGTCAGAAAATATCTGATCGTCGACGGCGGGATGTCCGATAACCCGCGATTTATCCTCTACGGCGCGAAATATGAGGCATTGATCGCGAATAGGATGGAGGAAAAGGAAGAGGAGAAGGAACAGGTGACGATCGCCGGAAGATTTTGCGAGTCGGGCGATATCATTATCAAGGATGGTAAGCTGCCGCCGGCCCAGGTTGGCGACATCATCGCCGTGCTGGCGACCGGGGCCTATAATTATTCGATGGCCTCCAATTATAACCGCGTGCCGCGTCCGGCTATGGTCATGGCCAGCCGCAACCGAGGCGAACTTGTGGTCAAGCGCGAAACTTACGAGGACATGATCGCCAATGACAGTCAATAAAGTTCGGAGTTCGGAGTTGGGAAAACGAAAAATTGTGATGCTTACGGCCTATGATTATCCTTTTGCAGAAATACTTGATGAGGCTGGAGTTGATATCATTTTGGTCGGAGATTCGCTGGGCAATGTGGCGCTGGGCTACAAGAACACTCTGCCTGTGACGATGGAGGAGATGGTCGTTCACACGCGGGCGGTGGCGCGCGCAGTGAAGCGGGCCCTGGTCGTGGCTGATCTGCCGTTTGGCTCATATCAGGAAAATGACGAGAAAGC
>JAGVQF010000040.1 GCA_020051815.1 Candidatus Saganbacteria bacterium
ATAATAGGCGTGTTCCCAGACATCGCAGGTGAGCAGGGCTTTTTTGCCGGCTTTGAGCGGATTGTCGGCGTTGCTTGAGTTCTCGATCGCTAGGCTGCCGTCCGCGTTCTTGACCAGCCAGGTCCAGCCGGAGCCGAACAAAGTAGTGGCCGAAGCGGTGAACTTTTCTTTGAACTGGTCAAATGTGCCGAAAGTTTTGATGATCGCGGCGGCCAGATCACCCTCCGGGGCTCCGCCGCCTTTGGATGAGAGCGAATTCCAGTAGAAGGTGTGGTTCCAAATTTGGGCGGCGTTGTTGAAGATCCCGCCGCTCGCTTTTTTGACAATTTCTTCCAACGGCAGATTCTCGAATTCGGTTCCGCCGATCAGTTTGTTGAGGTTCGTGATATACGTTGCGTGATGCTTACCGTAGTGATACTCAAGCGTTTCGGCGGAAATGTGCGGGGTGAGCGCGTCCTGGGCGAAAGGCAGGGCCGGTAGTTTGTGTTCCATGGATTTTTCCTCCTCTTCGTTGACTGGCCAATATTTTAGACCAGACTGGAGAGAAAGTAAAGCCGGCTTCAGTAGAAATAAACCATTTCCTCAAGGTATTCAGGATATTCGCGTTTGATGAAAGAGCGGGTCTGCATCAGAGCGCGCATTTCGATCTGGCGGAGACGCTCTTTGCAGATATTGAACAGGTCGGCTACATCGTCAAGGGTTGGTTGAGGTTTTCGATGGATTGAAAGCACCTTCTGCTGATCGAGCTGAAGCTTATCGGCCAGGTAGGACAGACGCTCCTCATTATCAACCTCAAGCCGCAAGCGGATGATCAGTTCGGGCTTCGCCGGAAGTCTTTTCATGGCTTCATCGATCATTGTCAATTTCCAGCGGAGATCGATCAATTCGGACGGCGAAGCTTCCTCCGCTTGATCGAGCCGCAGGCCGGCCGGCACGAATTTTATTTTCTCCTGATCGGCCAACTGCCGCCCTGTCTTCAGATAGTTAAATGCTTTTCGCCGGACAGCCTTAACGTCCTTGCCCGGGTCGTCGGCCAGAGCTTCGAGCGCTTTCAGCAGCGCGCTTTGCAGAAGGTCGGGGGAGCACTCCGTCTTTTCGATCAGGTCCGCCACGAGAACCGCGAGATCGATCGAGCGGTCGCGGCCCTCAAGCGCGTTCGGGGGAAAATGGAATAGTCCGGCGATTGATCGCGCCAGGTGGGCAAGGTTGTCGACTAGCGGTTCGGTCACAGTCATCATTTCAAGCGAGCGGAAAGTAGCGTGGCTAACCACCCCGGCCTTAATAAGTTGCAATCTTACCGGCGCATTGGCGGCGGCGGAGATCGCCGCTTCGACCGTGCGTTTGACCAGGTGTTGCTTTTGCTTGGGGAGGAGATTGAGGCCGGAAATGGCTGGCTGGCGGCCAATGGCTTTGACCAATTCCTGACAATATTTCTGCTGGCGAACGTTCAAAATGGCCGTTCTTAAAAGTAAGAAACGGGCGTCGATCGCATTCTGGAAGGCGGCAGTTCTCATGCACTTCTTTCGGCTTTTTATCCAACCGATTTCAGACGATTTCAGAAAATATGCTTGGTAACTGTATCGCGAAAGAGGCCGAGCTTCTACAGACGGAGATCAGGTTTAAGCGGAGCAATTTTATACTTCCCAATTTACTTTGTAAGGGCCCGGAACCTTTCTTATTGCCCGGTTGTCTAATATAATGGTAAGTAATGGATTTTACGCAGATCTATAATGAAAATAAAGAGAATGTCTGGAAACTCGTTTCGCGCTATGTCTTCGCGCGGGAAGACCGCGAGGACCTGTTCCAGGAAGTATTTTTAAACATTCATAAAGCCTTGCCACGTTTCCGCGGCGAGGCATCGGTTAGCACCTGGCTTTACCGGGTTACGGCGAACACGGCAATCAATTATTTGAAAAGGCGTGATCGCCACAGGCGGATAGTCGATGTGCTGGCTAATTTGAGGATCGTCGAGGCGGAAGAGCCGACGGAAATGGAAGCGGGTTCGCTGGAGCGGCCGCTGGCGAAGCTGAATCCCCGGCAGAGGATGGTTCTTATTCTGTCCGACGTCGAAGAGAAGAAATTGGAGGAGATCTCAGAAATCATGGGTTTACCTGTTGGGACCGTCAAATCAAATCTTTCCCGAGCCAGAGAGGTCGTTAAAAAGGAGTTGATGAAGATTGATCGAATATAATGATTACATTAGTAAGTTAAAAGGCCGGACCGAACCGATCGATTATGGCATGATGTTCGAAGCCATTGAACAGAAGATCGCCAAACAAAAAGCCGCACAGAATAAAGTTGTGTTCAGGGGCGCTTTAGCCGGCGCCTTGTCCATCTTCATTGTTGGTCTGGCCTTTTACTTGAGCTATCCGGCCATGCGGGGCGGCAACGATCAGATGCTTTCTTACATCTACGGCCAGCCGGAGATAACTGACGGGCCGGTCATTGATTATGTGTTTTCCGACTAGTGGAACTTTTTTGAGCCGGGGCTTGTCTAACCTTTTAGAAAGTTTAAACAAGGGGGAGAGAAAATGAAAAGGAATGTTATTATTATCGCGATCCTGGCTCTTTCAATGGTTATGATATTTTCTTCGCAGGTGTCCGCGGCCTGGGGGAGGGGTGACAAGGCCAGAAAGCTTGACCAGGGGAAGCGGATCGAATTGATCGTCAAGAAACTTGATCTGACCCGCGAGCAGGCGGATAAGTTCACTGCCCGGGCGGAGAGCGCGCAAAAGACGATCAAGGCCGATCAGGCGGCGATCAAAGAGGCGGGCGACCGGCTCAAGGATGAGTTGAGCAAAGATCAGCCCGACAAGAACGTCATTCATGATCTGATCAATAAGATAGGCCAGAAAATGACCGAGATGCGGATCGCGCGCACCGATTCGCTTCTGGAATTGCAAAAAACATTAACGCCGGAACAGAAAACAAAATTCCGGGAGATGTCAAAGAAAAAGGGCGGTAAAATACCGTTGATCTGGAGGTAGTCGCCGTTAATTCAAGAGCGATCATCAAATATTCACTGCTTGTGGTTTTAGCCGTCTTTTTTTTTGGGGTTTCCGTTTCCGCCCTGACCTGGCCGGAAGCGCGGGAGCTGGCCGAGAAGAACAACGACCAGCTGGCCGCCGCCCGAGAGCAGATGGAAACGGCCAACTGGCAATACCGGCGCGCCTATTCGCCGTTCCTGCCGCAAATTTCGCTTTCGGCCGGTTTGAGTGAAAGCGGCACCGCTTCGGCCACCAGCCGTTCATATTCTACCGGTCTTAGCGTTAGCCAGTCGCTCTTTCAGGGATTCGGCAACTACTTCTCGCTTCAGTCCTCTTTTGCTAATTACCGCTATTATGACGCCGCGCTGAAAAATACCGAAGCCAGCGTTTATTATGACCTGCGCAGCTCTTTTATCGATCTGCTCATCGCCGGACAGACCGTTTCGGTTCAGGAGCGGATACTTAAGCTTCGCCGTGATAACGAAGCCTTGATACGTCTTCTTTATGACAGCGGCAAAGAAGACCGGGGCAATTTTTTACAGGCCAAAGCGGATGTGGCTGATGCCGGCCTTAATTTACGGGCGGCCCGGCGCGATCTCTCGCTGGTCAAGCTCAAGTTGAACCAGTTGCTCGGTGCGGACATAATTGACCCAACCGGTTCGATCGAAGCGACACTGCCAGCGCAAACCGACCTGGACGCGCTGTCGCAAAGTGCTCCCGCTTATCTGATGGCCAAATACCAGCTGGACGCGGCCGAGGCGGACCAGCGGGGGACGATCAGCGAATTCCTGCCGTCTTTGAGTTTAAGTGGGAGCTGGCGCAACAGCGGCAGCGACTGGCCGCCGACAACCAGCTCAAATGCCTGGAGTTTGAACCTTGCTTACAGCTTATTTCCCGGCGGCAGCAACATTGCCGATGCTCTGATCTCACGCGCGAAATTAGCCAAAGCGCAAAAAGATTTTTCTGCCGGCGTCAAAGACCTCCGTTTTAACCTGGAAGCGGCCTATCTTGACCTGGCCAACGCCATAGAATCGGTTTCGGTCAAAAAAGAACTGCTGACGGCAGCGGCCGAGCGCTCCAAGATCACCCGGGTGAAATATATTAACGGCTTGGCCAATTACGACGAATGGGACCGGGTGGAAAATTTATACATCAGCGCGCAGCGGAGCCTGCTTAACCAGCAGAGAACCGCGCTATTGGCCGAGGCCGCCTATTACAAAGCATACGGAGGTTACATACAATGATTAAAAAAATCGGATATTTGATGCTAATCGGGATGATCGTCATGGCGTTAACCTCTTGTGCGGGGAAGAAGAAACAGGAAGAATATAAGACCGACAAGATCACCCGCGGCAGTATCCTGGCCGGGATACCGACGAGCGGAACGGTCATGCCGCGCAACCGCCTGGAGATCAAGCCGCCGATCTCCGGCCGGATCGAAGAAATGCTGGTCAGTGAAGGCGACATTGTCCGCCAGGGACAAATACTCCTCTGGCTAAGCTCAAACGACCGGGCGACTTTGCTTGATGCCGCTCGGGCGCAGGGGGAAGCGGAATATAAAAAATGGCAGGATGTTTATAAGCCGGCTCCGATCGTCGCGCCGCTCAACGGCTTCATTATCCAGCGCGGGGTCGAACCGGGCCAGTCGGTGACGGTGAGCGATGCCGTTCTGGTCATGGCGGACAAACTGATCGTCAAGGCGCAGGTCGACGAAACCGACATCGGCAGTATCCGGCTCAACCAGCCGGTCAATATCGTTCTCGACGCCTATCCGCAGGAGCCGATCCCGGGGCACGTCAGCCATATCGCTTATGAGTCAAAGATCATCAATAACGTGGTCATTTACGAAGTCGACGTCCTGCCGGACAGCGTGCCTGCTTTCTTTCGCTCCGGCATGAGCGCCACGGTCAACTTTGAGCAGGAGAGCCGGACGAATGTGCTGCTGCTGCCGCTCAACGCGCTGCGCAAGCGCGGCGGCAAC
>JAGVQF010000042.1 GCA_020051815.1 Candidatus Saganbacteria bacterium
AAAAAAAAAAAAAAAACAAGAGCGAAATTGGGAGGACTCAATATGCTATAATTTGTTACTAGGAGGATAAGGTGAGCGATCTAACGCGTAAAGAGCTTGAATTTAATCTCAAATCGGGCGAAGGGTTGAAGGTCGAATTCAAAGAGTCGCCGAATCACATTGACCGCACCATGGTCGCCTTTGCCAATGCCGAAGGTGGTAGTATCTTTCTGGGAATTAATGATAAAAAAGAGATAGTCGGCATTGAAACAACCAATTCTCTGAAATCCCGCATCCAGGATGTCGCGCGCAATTGCGATCCGCCGGTTAATATCTCGTTCGATAATCCTGGCGGGCTGGTTAAGGGAATCACAGTCAGGGATCTTGGCAGGAAGAGCCGGACCCGTAACCCGTTGATCGCCGACCTGTTTTATCGAGTAAACTTGGCGGAAAGGATCGGCTCGGGGATCAAGCGCATGGGTGATTTGATGCGAAACAATGGCTCTAAAGCGGCCCAGAATTGAAGTTACTGAAGGATTTTTTACGATCATTTTTAGTGGGCCAAAGCGGCCGGAGATAATAATTCCTGAAACTGTGGAGCTCAATGAAAGACAGAAAAAAGCTCTTGAATATATCCAAAATATAGGGACGATCACAAGACAAGAGTATGAAAAAGTGAATAATGTGCCGGAGAGAACAGCTAATTATGACCTGAAAAGCATGCTAAAAAAAGGAATTCTTTTGAAGATTGGCAAGGCCAGGTTGGTAAAGTATGTCATTAAATAATATTGCGAGATACTTGCGAGATACTTGCGAGATAAATGATGCGATAGCCATGCAATTCCGAAGTGATTACAAGGTTTAGGAGGGCAAATCATGTCTAAAAAATATAATGTCTGTGTCCTTGGTGCGACTGGGATGGTAGGCCGGGAAATGATTAAAGTGTTGGAGGAACGGAATTTTCCGGTCAATAAATTCCTGCCGCTGGCCTCCGAGCGGACTGCCGGCAGTAAAGTTACTTTTCAGAGTAAAGAGTACACTGTTGAACTAGCTGAACCGAAATCGTTTGAGGGGATTGAGATCGGTCTTTTTTCCGCCGGTGCCAAACCGTCGGCCGCGTTAGCACCGGAAGCGGCCAAAAGAGGCTGTATCGTAATTGATAACACCAGCCATTTCCGGATGGACCCGAATGTCCCGCTGGTCGTGCCTGAAGTCAACCCGCAGGCGATCAAACGGCATAAAGGGATTATTGCCAACCCGAATTGCTCGACAGCGCAGATGGTCCTGGTGCTGAAACCGATCTATGACGCGGTGGGGATCGAGCGGATTGTTGTTTCTACCTATCAGTCAACTTCCGGCTGGGGTAAAGAGGCGATCGCGGAGATGTACGAGCAGACAAAAATGATCTTGGACGATCCAAACGCCAAAGTGCCGGTTAAATACCTGCCGAAACAGATCGCCTTTAACGTGATCCCGCAGATTGACTCTTTCCTGGACAATGGCTATACCAAAGAAGAGATCAAAATGGTCAACGAGACGCGGAAGATCCTGGAAGATGAAACGATCAAGATAACCGCGACGACGGTGCGCGTGCCGGTGGCGATCGGCCATTCGGAATCGGTCAATATCCAGACCAAAAAGAAGATTACCGCTCAAGAGGTCAGGGAGCTGATCGCTAAATTCCCGACCGTGACCGTTATGGACGACCCGAAAAACGGAGTTTACCCAACCCCGATAGACTGCGTCGGCAAAGACGACACTTTTGTCGGCCGGATCCGTGAGGATATCTCCATCCCCAACGGGATTGAGATGTGGATCGTTTCCGACAACCTCCGTCGCGGCGCGGCTTTAAATGCCGTCCTGATCGCCGAGCGAATGATCAAAGACGGGCTGATTTAGCTCGAGTATGGACAAAAATAAACAGATCGAGTATTTCGAAAACCTGCTGGCCAAACACGGGCCCAATTATCTAGCGCTCGACTGGAACAGCCCGGAGAGCCAGAAGCTTCGCTTCCAGGTTTTGCAAGAGATGCTGATCTACGGGAAAAAGGCGGCCAACCTGTCGCTGCTTGATCTCGGCAGCGGTTTAGGCGACCTCTACGGATTTTTCAAAGCGGAGGGTTTGCTAACCCGCAATAAGATCAGTTATCAGGGTTACGATATTTCCCCTAAGCTAGTCGAAGCGGCGCGAAAGAAATATCCCGACGCTAAATTCGCCGTCAAAGATATTCTGGCCGAAAGAGAGCTGCCCCGATTTGATTATGTTTTCTGCAGCGGGATCTTTAATATCAGGACAACTGATGAAGCGGCTCATCTTGAACATGTTCAGTCGATGCTGCAGCGGGCGTATGACTTATCAACTTGCGGTGTGGCGACTAACTTTTTGAGCGAAGGCGCGCTGCCGCTCTGCAACCTTGACGACCGGAATTCGGGACGGTATTATTACTTTAAGCCGGATGAGACCCTTAATTTTTGCCGGTCGCTCGGCAGCCGTTACATTTTAAGGCACGATTATCATCCGGGCGATTTTACGGTATACTTATTTAAATGAATAATTTTCATTTCCAAGCAAATCCGCTGCGCCGGCTGATAATACCGGTCATTATATTATTGGCCATTGTTATTGCCGGAGTGATTGGTTATAACCGGCTGGAGGCTTGGCCGCTGATCGATTCACTCTACATGGTGGTGATTACTCTTTCCACCGTCGGTTTCCGTGAAGTCCATGATCTTTCCCAGTGGGGGAGGATCTTAACCATGGGGATAATTGTGACCGGGGTCAGCACCGCCATTTACGCGGCTGGCCAGATCATCGAAATAACGGTTGAAGGCCAGATTATCGGTTACAGAAGGAGGAAAAAAATGGAAAAAAGAATAAAAGAGATGAAAAACCATTACATCATTTGCGGTTTTGGCCGGGTCGGCCATCAGGTAGCGATGGAATTTAAAGCGGCGAAGGTCCCTTTTGTTGTGATTGACAATAAACAGGAAGTCTCGCTTGATTTAGAACCCAAAGGGATCCCTTACCTGATCGGTGATATTACATCAGACGCGACACTTAAGGAAGCGGGCATTCTGCACGCCAAAGGTTTGATCGCGTCAGCCGATTCCGATACCGCGAACGTGTTTGTGACGCTCTCCGCCCGGGTCTTGAACCCCGGATTGTTTATTATCGCGCGCGCGGGTTATTTGGACAGCGAGGAGAAACTAAAGAAAGCCGGGGCGAATCGGGTGATCTCTCCTTATTTCACTGCCGGCAAACATATGGCCGAGATCGCGGTTGAGCACCATGTTTAACAGTCTTAAAGTTATCTTTGAAAAAGATCCGGCGGCGGCGAATATTTTTGAGGTGTTGATGTACCAAGGGCTTTGGGCGATGTTTTTTCATCGGATCGCTCACTTCCTTTACGTCATCAAGATACCGATCTTGCCCAGGTTGATCTCGCAAATCTCCCGCTTATTAACGTTAATCGAGATCCATCCCGGGGCTTCGATCGGCCGGCGCTTTTTTATTGACCACGGCTGCGGAATCGTGATTGGTGAAACTACGGTGATTGGCGACGACGTAACTATTTATCAAGGTGTCACTTTGGGTGGAACAGGGAAGGAGAAAGGGAAACGCCACCCAACCGTTGGCAATAACGTTATTCTCGGAGCCAACGCTATTATCCTGGGCAATATCACGATTGGAGTGAATGCCCGGATCGGCGCCGGGAGCGTGGTGACCAAGCCGGTCCCGGACAATGCCACCGTGATCGGAAATCCCGCGCAGATCCTGACTAAATGAAGATCTATAACACACTAACCCGCCAAAAAGAAGAATTCCAACCGCTCAATCCGCCCAAAGTGGGAATGTATGTCTGCGGGATCACCCCCTATGATGAAACCCACCTTGGCCACGGGCGGGCTTATGTCACTTTTGATGTTGTCCGCCGTTACCTGGAATATTCGGGTTATAAGGTAAATCATATTCAAAACATTACTGATGTAGATGATAAGATCATTGCTAAAGCGAGGGACGAGGGACGACAGACGACGGACGTGGTTGAAAGGTATGTCGAAAGTTACTTTACAGTGATGGATAAATTGAACGTCAAGAAAGCTTCAATTTATCCCAAAGCGACAGACCACATTAAAGAAATGGTGGAGTGGATAGATGGTTTGGTGGATAAGGGCTACGCTTATGTTCTCGAAGACGGCGTTTATTTTGAAGTCGATAAGTTTGCCGATTACGGTAAGTTGTCCGGCCGGAAGAAAGAAGAGCAGGAAGCGGGGGCAAGAGTTGAAGTGCATGGCGGGAAAAGGAGTCCTTTTGACTTTGCTTTGTGGAAAAAGGCGAAGATAG
>JAGVQF010000201.1 GCA_020051815.1 Candidatus Saganbacteria bacterium
GTCGGCGTGGTCATGGCCCTGCGCATGCCGGCCACCGAGGGCAAGCTCGTCTATTTTGCCGGTATCGATGGCGTCCGCTTTCGCCGGCCGGTCGTGCCGGGCGACCAGCTGCGGCTCGAGGTCGAAACACTTTGGCTGCGGGGCGCCCTGGGCAAGATGAAGGGCAAAGCCACGGTCAATGGTGAGGTCGCGGTCGAGGGCGAATTCATGTTCTCACTGGCCGACAAGTATGCCGGCGGCACCAAGATCAGTCCCGAAGCGGCGGTTCACCCCAAAGCCGTGTTTGGCAAAAACGTTGAGGTCGGCCCTTATACTGTCATCGGCCCCGACGTCGTGATCGGAGACGGGACAAAAATAAAAGCCCACTGCTTGATCACCGGCCAGACAACGATCGGCAAAGAGAACGTGATCCATAACGGCGTCTCGATCGGCGCTCCGCCCCAGGATATCAAATATAAAGGCGAAAAAGGCGCGATCGTTATCGGCGACAAGAACATCATCAGAGAGTTCGTCACCATCCATACGCCGTCGGCCGCCGGCGAGACCCGCATCGGCAACGAGAACTTTATCATGGTCCAGGCTCACGTGCCGCATAACTGCAAGATCGGCAACCAGGTGGTGATCGGCGGCTACGTCGGCCTGGCCGGCTACACCGAGATCGAAGACCAGGCAGTGATCGGCGGCCTGGCCGGCATCCATCAGTTTGTCCGCATCGGCCGGCTGGCCATGGTCGGCGCCCAGTCAAAAGTGACACAGGACATACCCCCTTTCATGTTGGTTGAAGGCAATCCCGCCCAGGTCCGCGGCATCAACTCGATCGGCATCCAGCGGCGCGGCGTCTCGCTCGACGGCCAGTCGGAGATCAAAAAGGCCTTTAAGCTGCTCTACGAGTCAGGGCACAACACCGCTGAAGCCGCCAAAGAGATCCGAAAGCGCCTGCGCCCGCTGCCCGAGATCGACCAGCTGGTCGCTTTTCTTGAAGACGAGAGCCACCGCGGCATCAATAAAAAGACCGCCCTCGAGGCGGAGGCCGAAGAGTTGCTCCTGCCGGAGATCCCCGAACTCGGCATATGAAGATCATGGTCTCCGCCGGAGAAGTCTCCGGCGACGTTCATGGTTCTTACCTGGTCAGAGAATTAAAGAAGCTTCGTCCGGATATTTACTTTTTTGGCGTCGGCTCGGAACGCCTGGCGGCCGAGGGCGTTGACATCCGCTTTGACATTACAAAACGCGGGACGATCGGCATTCTTGAGGCCCTGCCCAACATCTTTCCTCTCTTTTCCGTCTTTAATAAAGTTAAGGCCCTCATGATAAAGGAGCGGCCCGACCTCGTTATTCTGATCGATTCACAGGGCTTTAACCTGCCGCTGGCCAGGTTCTGCAAAAAGAACGGGATCAAAACCGCCTATTACATCGCCCCGCAGGAGTGGCTCTGGGGCACGCCGCGCGGGGAGAAAAAGGTCGCCAAGGCCGTTGATCTTATCGTCGCTATTTTTGAGAAGGAGTACGAGGCCTACAAAAAAGCCGGGGCTAATGTCGTCTATTTTGGCCATCCCTTGCTGGACATTGTTAAGCCGGCCATGAACCGGGAAGAAGCCAGAAAGAAGTTCTTCGGGGCGCGAGTCACGGGGCCAGAGTCGCGGGTCATCACCATTTGCCCGGGCAGCCGGACGCAAGAAATTAAAAATCTTTTCCCGGTCCTGCTAAGATCGGCCGAGTTAGTCCAAAAAGAGATCGCCGATCTCTATTTTCTCGTCCCCGCGGCTTCAAAAGAGATTTATGCGATGCTTCAACAATATACGTTAAACATCAAAAATTGCACCGTCCTCATGCCCGGTTCTATTTACGACGCCATAAATGCCTCCAACCTTGCCATCTGCACTTCGGGCACAATTAACCTGGAGGCCTCAATTCTAGGCGTCCCCAATATCATGGTTTATAAGCTCTCCCCTCTCACCTACTTTATCGGCAAGCATATTTTGCATATCGACGAAAAGATCAAGTATTTTTCCATGCCGAACATTTTATTGAATAAAAGAGTGGTGCCGGAATTTATCATGCGTGAGGCGACCCCAGAAAGGATCGCCCGATCGGCCATCGCCATTTTGGAAGACCGGGCAAAAATATTGCCGATGAAGGCCGGGTTCCAAGAGCTAAAGGCCAAGTTGGGCGGCCCTGGCGTGGTTCAAAGGGCGGCCGGAACGGTCCTCAATTTTATAGCACGCCCCTAAGCGCGTCGATAAACCCCGAAATTGGTCCCGCCAAAGTTAATCTTCTGAAAGCCCTCTCGATAAACGCTCAAAGGCCCGGAATTGTGGTACTGGCAGACCAGGGCGCCTGGCCGCAGTCCTTTTAGAATCCCGTGAAGCTGTTTGTCGGGGACGCCGATCGGCCCATAGATCGTAACAAGGTCAAATTTTGTGACCTCATAGCCCGGCGGCGGAGCGGTTATATCGCCTCGTATAAATGTCAGGCCGCTCAATGAATACCCCGCCTTTTGAAGTTCATCTCTTATTAAGACCGCGCCTTCA
>JAGVQF010000038.1 GCA_020051815.1 Candidatus Saganbacteria bacterium
CAATTCGGCGATGGCCGCGCGCAGGCGGTAATTGACAACCTCCTCATCCTCGGTCTTGCGCTTCTTGAGCCGGAAGGCCAGGATATCGACCGAAGGCGGGATCAGGAAAATAAAGACCGCCGAGGCCTTTAGCTTCCCCTCCTCGACAAAGCGCTTGATCGATGAGGCCCCCTGCACATCGACTTCGAGCACGACCACCTGGCCGCTTCCCAGTTCGTTCTCGATGAACTTGCGGGGCGTGCCGTAATAGGAGCCGTGGACCTTGGCCCATTCCAGGAATTGGTCCTGCTTGACCCGCAGGTTAAATTCTTCCTGCGTGATAAAGAAATAATGGTGCCCGTGTTCCTCGCCGGGCCGCGGCGTGCGCGTTGT
Organism: Candidatus Saganbacteria bacterium; assembly: GCA_020051815.1. Lineage (GTDB taxonomy): Bacteria > Margulisbacteria > WOR-1 > O2-12-FULL-45-9 > XYB2-FULL-48-7 > 2-01-FULL-53-15. The sequence continues at coordinate 373 of JAGVQF010000038.1, forward strand.
CGACGAGATCGACATCTCAAGTTTGGGATAGATCTTGAACAGCCGTCTGACCACCGTTGACTTGCCGACCCCCGAGGGGCCGGAGATCACGACCAGCAAACCGCGCTTACGCTTTGCTTTTTTCGGCATGAATATGGTAATTTTAGCACAGCCGGCTTGACAAATCAACCTCGCGTGGTAATATTATTGCGTGAGAACATTATTTCACTTTTTCTTCCAAGGAGGAATGTTATGAAAAGGTCAATATTGGCTTTCTTGGCCCTGGGCTTCATGGTCTCATCGGTGCTGGCGCTCGAGCCGGCATTTCTGCCGGTCGGTGTCGGCGGTAAATATTCGGCCATGGGCGGCGCCGGCGCGTCAATTGTTGACGACATTACTTCCGCTTATTACAATCCGGCCGGGATCGTGAAAGCCGGCAACCTGGAATTGAAGATTGGCGCCGGGGCGGCCTCACAAGGGTTGAATGATCTGCTGGCAACTTTCGGAAACGCCAGCAGCCCTTCCAAGTTTTTAATTGATAATTTCAACAAAACAATCGATGTCAATGGCGGCGTTAATGCCATCGTCGGGTTGAACATCGCGAAAATTGGGATAAGCGTTATTCCCGTCGGGCGTTTAGCTTTTACAAAACCGACGGCTGGCACATTAACCGGAACATCCTTAAACGGCTGGGCCGCCTATGAAGGCATCCTGACTCTGGGACATACTTTCTCCATTCCCGGCCTGCCCGCCGGCTTGGATATCGGAGCCAATATTAAATCGGCAAATGTTTCGATACTTTCTGAAACCATCAACTCGGGCACAACCAGCGGCAACACGGTAATCAACTACTCCGGCATCGGATATGATCTTGGCGCCAAAGCCCGCATTGACACCCCTGTTCTTCCCATATCGGTCGGCATTGTCCTGAAAGATATCAGCGAATCATTAAAGGGGAAAGCTAATACCTCAGCAACCACCATTTATCCTGTCACTGGGACTTCGGAGACATCGACGCCGGTAGAAACAAACGTCAACGATCTGCCCCGACCGATGACGACCGTGATTGGCGCTTCGACCGTGATCCCGGCGATCGGTTTAAAAGTGGCCGTTGATATTGATAACGTTGCCGCTTACTCTTACTCTGTTATTCCCGGCGCTGCCGCAACGAGTGCTCCGGCTTATTCCTTAACTCATATTGGCCTTGAATATCCCGCTCTGATGGGATTGATTGCTCTCCGGGCCGGCTCGGTCTCCGGCGGTCCGGCCGGCAGCGAGATCTCTCAAACCACTTACGGCGCCGGGATCAATTTCGGGCTGGGCATAAATATCGCCGCGCTGGTCGATAATAAGAACAGCAAGAACAACTCAACCTACGCCGACTTTGGCTTCGCTTTCTAAGGTGTAATTCTGCTTCGCATTATAAGCAAGGCGGCCCAAGGGCCGCCTTGCTTTTTCTTTAAATAACTCTTTAGCCCTCATCCGCTAGCAGGTTAAACGCCAGCGGGTGAGGGCATTCGAGCTTTACCCCGCCTTGCTTTTTCTCCCGTCATCCGCTATATTTTAAACATGTGGCAATTTTTCGGCACGCTCGCTATTTCCGCCTTTGGCGGTTCTTTTCTCATCCATTACCTGACGAATTTTTTGTTGGAAGAAAAAGCCAGGTTCGCCTTTGACTGGGATGGGGTGATCGAGCGCGGCCTGATCACCTATTTAATTGCGTCTCAAACTCTCCTTTTTCTCATCCCGGTTGTCGTAGCACTCAAAATACTTGCCCGGCTAGCCGGTCTCTCGGGTCGGCTTTTCAAGACGAACGAACCAGGCGTCGTTTCGCAAAAGGTCAAACTTAAATCCGAGCTGGCGCTGGAGCTCATCGTCTCGCCCGCCTTCGCGATCCTCGTTGGGATCGTTTTTTGATGAAAAAGTTTCTGCCTGGCGCCTTTTTGCTCTGCGTCGTTATATTCACTTCGGGCTTTTCCCTGCAGGAATGGCAGGCCTCGCTCTACAATTCGGTAAAAATACAAGCCGAGGGTGAATTCTCCGCCCTTTTCAACCGTAAAGTCACGATCGAGAACGCCGGGGGCATTATTATCGGCCAGATCGAGCTCAACAACTTTAGCGTGGCCGGCCTGGGCCGGGCCGATAAAGTTATTTTGACTTATAATCCGATCGAGTATGCCTTGAATAAGGGCGATATGGTGCCGGCTCTTTCCAAGATCACAGTCGTCAACGGCGACTTTAAAGTCGAGCGTGACATTAAGGGGGAATTCCCCGCCCTCGCCTCTTTTACCGCCGGCGACAGCGGCGCCGCCCCCCCGCCTTTTCGCGGACGGCTCATTCTAAAGGATTGCCGGGTCGATTACACCGACCAGCGCGGCTTCAAGGCTTCGCCCGCCTATTTTGCCGTTCAGGCGGAACAATTAAACGGCGCCGCCGATCTGCGTAAAAAAGATTGGCTAAGATTTTCGTTCTCTGGAAAAATCCCCGAAGTAGTCAAGGCCCGCGGCTCACTCGAACTCTCGACCGGCCAGTACGAGCTCAATGTTTCGGCCGAAAAACTCCCCTTTGAAAAGTGGGCCAATTACACGATCCCTCTCCCGGGCTTCAAGGCCATTGGCGGAACCGCCGACGTTGGTTTGAGACTGGCGCCGCCCAAGACGGCCGG
>JAGVQF010000162.1 GCA_020051815.1 Candidatus Saganbacteria bacterium
AGCATATAAAGAGACTGCTGGACGACGACGCGCTGCGGCATAAAATGTCCCTTGCCGCGATAAGCGATGCCCGCTAAAGGCTTGCCTCCTTCGTGGTTGCAAAGAAAATCGAATCCGTCTATAATTCCCTCATCCAAAGGGGGGCTGAATATGTTTAAAGCTTGGAAATTTGGAATTGGGATTTTATTTGTCATTTGTCATTTGTCATTTGTCATTTCGTCGGCCGCACTGGCCGACGGATCCCTTTCAGACCCGACCACGATCGGCGTCGGCGCCCGCGCCCTGGGCATGGGCAAAGCCTACGTGGGTCTCGCCGAAGACGGCGACGCCATCTTCATGAACCCGGCCGGTCTGGCCCGCGCGACCAATCCCAAACTCACCAGTATGTACACGTCGCTCTTAGGCGATGTCACCTATATGGTCGTCGGCGGCGTTTATCCCTACAGCGAGCGCTCCGCCATCGGCGCGGGCTACATCGGCTCGTCCGTCGGCGATATCCCGCTGACCGACTCGACCGGCGCCTCGACCGGCACCGGCCGCTGGGGCAACAATATCATGTTCCTCTCCTACGGCACCTATTTGAGCGAGATCCCGCTCCTGCCCAAGCTCGGCGACGTCATGGTCGGCGCCAACCTGAAATATTTTAGCGTCGGCGGCGGCGGCAGCAGCGCGGTCGAATCGGGCGCCGGCAGCGGCTATGATATCGACCTCGGCCTGCTCGCTCCGGTGACAAGCTACGCGACATTGGGCCTCAACGCGCAAAACATCCTGCCCGCTTCTATGGGCGGCAAGATCATCAAGAGTTCCGGCCTTAGCGATTCGATCCCGGCCACGGTCAAGCTGGGCGCCAAAGTCGCCCTGATCGGCGAAGAAGGCCAGGCCCTCTCGTCCAGCGCCGGCCGCAAACTCTACGGCAACATTGATTATGATTATCATGCCAACAGCCAGGTCCCCGGCTTGTTCCACCTGGGCGTTGAGTTTTGGCCGACCAACAACCTGGCCTTAAGGGCCGGGGTGGACGATAAAGAGCTGACGGCCGGCCTCGGCGTGCGCGTCTCCGGCCTCGAGTTCAATTACGCCTATCATCCCTATGCCGGCATCAGCGAGAACTCCACCCACTTTTTCTCGATCGGCTATCTGGGCGAAGGCAAAAAACGCGAGCTCATTATCACGCTTGACGAGCCCAAAGACAAATCGGTCATCTACGAAGATCACGTCAAGGTCAAAGGCCGTATCGACATCAAAGAAGGCGACGAAGGCATGCCGGCTGGACCGCTTTCGCTCAAAGTCAATAATGCTTCAGTCGCCGTCAATGCCGACGGCACCTTTAGCGCCGACGTGCCGGTCGAAAAATTCGGCAAAAAATTCGTCGAGATCGCGGCCGCCGACAGCGCCGGCCACACGGCCACGCACGAAGCGCGGCTGGTCCGCCTGACCTCGTTCGCCGACGTCCCCGACGGTTACTGGGCCAAACAGCCGATCGAGAACAACGCGACCGTCGGCCTGGTCGAGGGTTATCCCGACAAGACCTTCCGGCCCGATGGGGCGCTGACCCGCGCCGAGTTAGCCACTCTCCTGGTGCGCGCCAAGGGTATCAAAGTCCCCGAAGGCAAAGCCAGACAGGTTTTCAAGGACGTCAAACAGGGCTTTTGGGCGGCCAAATATGTCGAGATCGCCCAGCGCGAAGGCCTGATCAAGGGCTATCCTGATAAAACTTTCCGGCCCAACAACAAGATCAACAAGGTCGAGGGGATCGCCGTCATGGTCCGCTTTGACCAGCTCAAGCTGGCCTCCGTCGACGCCAAGCCCTACTGGGATGTCCCGACCAATCACTGGGCGGCCAAGTATATCCAGGCGGCCAAGGACGCCGGCATGCTCAAGTTCGTCGAAAAGAACAAGCTCAATCCAAAGTCGGCGCTCGTCCGGGCCGAGTCGGTCGAGATGCTCGCCAAGACCTCGCTCGCCGGCGGCAAGATCAAAGATCTCTACACCTGGGAAAAGGGCTTTAAACCCGAGTTCACACCCGAGCAGAGGCCGCAGATCAAGGCTTCGATCTACCAGTACTGATTTCTTAACTGACTCTCTGCGAAAAAGGAGGCTGCCTGTTGCCTCCTTTTTTTTATCCCCTTTCCATTTTTACCCTCTCCCTCTGGGAGAGGGGGGATGGTTAAGGGTCAGCGCCTGCCTGCCGGCAGGCAGGGGTGGGGGCTGGGGAACCTCAAAATAAAGTGAAATTTTTCAAACTACCTGTCGAAAGATATATGACATGAGAACGAAATCTTTGCGGGAGGTGAATAAGAACAGAAAAGAAAGGTCTCGGTAAAAAAACAAGAGTCAACGAACTCATATAAAAAAGTATCAGGAGGAAAATTAAAATGGATGCAGTTAGTTACGTTTCTCAATCTCTCAAAACGGCCGGCGCTTATTGGTTAGGCAAGAATGAAAACACGATTACCGCGGCCGAAGCGGCCAAAGGGATCGCCGTTGGGACAGCCGCCGTTATCTTGTCACCGTTGGCGCTTATATCCGGCTGCGAGACAGAAAAGCCGGCCGCCCCTGCCGTATGCCCGCCCACAACCTGCACGGAAGAAAAGAAGCCGCAGGTCACCGCTGCTCTGCGGATAATCTCCAGCGTCAGCGATCCCGTTAAAGGCAGAAACGACAATATGCTGGCAGTTATCGCGAAGAAAGAGTTTAGCCATACGGTCACCGGACTTCTCGGTTCGGCCTCGCCGCTCGAGACAGTTAATTGCAACATCGAGTACATCGATCCCGCCAAGGGGGGTGCCGTGGTTAAAACGGCCGGCGCGGAGGTCAAGCTCGATGAATCAAATCAAGCGCTCTTCGCCGACCCGATCACGGCGCCGGCGGCCAATGTGGTCCGTTTACAGTCCCTGGGAACGCCAATTACGATCGTCGGCAAGAAGGTCTCTGTGCCCGACGCCGCCGAACTTATTGAGGCCCGGGTCAACTGCACCGTTGGCGCCGAGCGGATCGTCTCCTTAACTCCTTTCACTTCTCTGACAGTCAAAGAAGAGGCGGCGGTGGTCGGCAGTGGAACAAGAAGAGCTGGCGGCAGTTCTGGCTCAACGAAGGCCGCACCAGTTACGGCTGACCCGCCGCGTCGCCGTGGCGGCAGTAACGCGGCCCAATAATTCAGTTTTGTCCTAACCATGGAAAAGGAGGCAGCCCGTTGCCTCCTTTTTCTTTTACCCCCCTCCCCATTTCTTACCCTCTCCCTCTGGGAGAGGGGGGCCGGTTAAGCGTC
>JAGVQF010000173.1 GCA_020051815.1 Candidatus Saganbacteria bacterium
ACCGGCGGGAAGTAACGATATTTTCTCCGGCCCCGAGGATCTGTTTGACCTGCTCGGGGGTGCGGCCTTCGACATAAACCCGCAGCAACGGCTCGGTGCCGGAGGCGCGAAAGAGGATCCAGCTTTCGTCTTCAAAGTTGAGCTTTAAGCCGTCGAGGGTCTCAACTTTCGCGACTTTGATCCCCGCGAAATCTCTTGGCGGGACAGCTGTCAATTTTTTAACTATCTCCTGGGCCTTATCGGTATGGAGGTCCATCCGGTCATAATAGAAGTGGCCGAGCTCGTCCATGATCTCTTCGAGTATCTGTGCCAGGGTCTTCTTCTCAAGCGCCATCATCTCCAGTAAATTCAGGCCGGCTAAGACACCGTCGCGCTCCGGGATAAAACCCTTGATCCCCATGCCGCCCGATTCTTCGCCACCCAAGAGGACGTCGCCCTCGATCATCTTTTTGGCGATATGTTTAAAGCCGATCGGCAGAACATCCAATTTTTGCCCGTATTTAGCGCACTGTTTGTCGATCAGGTTCGTGAGATTAAAAGTTTTGACGACATCACCCGAGAGCTTGCGGTTAACTTTGAGGTGGCGCAGGAGGAGGGAGAAGACATTATGCGTGTTGATGAAACGGCCGGTCCCGTCGATGGCCGCCAGCCGGTCGGCGTCGCCGTCAAGGATAATGCAGGCGGTCAGCTCGCCGGGATACTTGAGGGCGGTCTCTTTTGTGAAAGAGATCGACTCCTCAAGGTTGACGGGCAGGGGCTCGGGATTGATGCCGCTAAAGAGCGGGTCGCGATTGCCGCGGATCTCCGTGACCGGGAGGCCGAGTTTCCCAAAATAGCCGGCGCCACTGCCATGCATCGGGTCGATGACTATCCTTAGCTTGGCTGCCTTAATAGCGTCGAGATCAACGAGCGACCTGATCTTCTCAAGATATTCGGGGTCTGGATCGAACATTGTAATTTGTTTTTTTTCTGAATTGTTTTGAAGTTGGATGTTGGATGTTTGAAGTTGTTTTTCGACTGCCTTGGTCGTTTCCGGAAAAGCCGAACCGCCAAAACCTTCTTTGATCTTAAAGCCGTTCCACTCCGGCGGGTTGTGAGAGGCTGTGATCATTATGCCTGCTCCTAATCCTTTCTCCTTCACCGCGTATGAAAGGACAGGCGAGGGGACGGAATGGGCCGTTAATAAAGTTTCGAGGCCGGCGCCGGAGCAGACTTCGGCCGCTGTCCGGGCAAAATCTTCCGATTGAAAACGGTTGTCGTAGCCGATCGCAACTCCCTGGCCCGCCAGCCCGCTATCTTGCAGATGCGCGACAAAGGCCTGCGTGACGAGACGGACGTTGTCGAAAGTGAATTCTTCGGCGATCTTCGCCCGCCAGCCGTCGGTGCCAAATTTGATCATTCCGTTATTTCCTCGGATTCGGCCGTCACGATTTCCGATTCCAATTCTTCCGTTTTCGGCGGGATCAGGACATAGTCTTCGGGCTTGAGGCCTTCAGGTTTGGGAAAATCAAGGCCCGGCTGGTTGGCCAGCACGATCTGGTTGTAGGCCTTCCAGATGCGGGGGCAGGTGGCGACTTCGGCCACCCCTTCCATCGGGCGATTGTCGTCGTTGCCGACCCAGACGCCGGTCGAGAGCTGTGGCACAAAACCGATGAACCAGGCGTCCTTAAACTCCTGCGAGGTCCCAGTTTTGGCCGCCGCCGGCCGGCCGATCTGGCCGCGCACGCCGGTCCCCCTTGTCAGGACACCTTTCATCATGTCGATCATGATGGCGGCGACATTCTCGTCGAGCACCCGCTTTTCGATGATCGGCTGATTGTAGAGGACGACGCCGTCGCGGCTCTCGATCTTGGTGATGGCGGCCGGCTCGACCCTGATGCCGCCATTGGCGAAAACGCCGAAAGCCGAGGTCATTTCCAGCAAAGAAACTTCGGAGGCGCCGAGCGCCAAAGACAAGGCCGGCTCAAGACGGCTTTGGATACCCATGCGCTGGGCGACATTGATCGCGTTTTGCACGCCGACACGCTCCAGCAGTTTGATCGAAGGAATATTGAGCGACTTCTCAAGGGCGTAGCGCATCGTTACCGGCCCGTTAAATTTGCCATTAAAATTCTGGGGTTCCCATTTGCCGTCGGGGTTCCACTCGCTGGGCCAGACAGCAAAGGTCGTCGGCTCGTCCTGGAGGACGGTGCCGGGGAAAATGCCCTGTTCGACGGCGGCCGTGTAAATAAAGGGCTTGAACGAAGAGCCCGGCTGGCGCCGGGACTGGGTAACGCGGTTGTATTTGCTTTCCAGAAAATTGGCGCCGCCGATCATGGCCCTGATATAGCCGGTGCGCGGGTCGATCGAAGCCAGCGCCGCCTGGGTAAAATGGTACTTTTTCCCTTCTTCGGAAACGAACCTGGTCACGACCTGCTCCGCGGCGGTCTGCATGCCGGTATCAAGGGTCGTATAAACCTTCAGGCCGCCGTGGTAGACCAGCTCCTCGCCGTATTTGTCGGTCAGCGTCTGCAGGACATAACTGATGAAGTAGGGGGCTATCTCGCCCAGGCTTTTCAAATTCTTGGGTGAATACTCCATGCTCTCGATGGCGGCCCGCTTGGCTTCGCTCTCGGTCAGCAGGCCGTGTTCCATCATCTTGTTGATGACAAAGATCTGCCGCAGTTTTGAACCCTTGAAATTCCGGTAAGGCGAGTAGAGCTCCGGCCCGCGGATGAGGCCCGCGATCATGGCCGATTCGGCCGGGTCAAGCTGGGCCGCCGTCTTGCCAAAATAGAGGTTGGCGGCCGACTCGATACCATAAGCGTTATGGCCGAGGTAAACCTGGTTGAGATAGAGCT
>JAGVQF010000079.1 GCA_020051815.1 Candidatus Saganbacteria bacterium
ACCAGCTGGAAGAAAGCACCGGCTCCAAACCAACCTTCGTCATTTGGAGCCCAAGACATACCCAAGCCCTTTATGAGGATATTTTCCGAATGTACAACCTGGGACACACTCTTTCGCGATCGGTCAATGATATCTATGGGATCTTTCCGCATATACCGCATCTGACTCAAGAGAGAATCGACAAGCCTCGTGCTTGCTTGGCCGCCGCGTCGATGATTGACCTGATCAAGGGCGGCAATTACAGCCGGGTGGTGACGTTTGACATGCATGCGCCGGCGCTGGAAACGGCGTTTACGGTGGCGGGGTTGGGCTTGGAACATTTTCTTACATCGGCTATTTTTTCTCGTTTTCTGAAGGGGCTCTCAGGCAGTCGTTTGAGTGGGGCGGAACTTAGAATTTTCGGAATGGGTGAAGAAGGCGCCGTAGAAAATCCTGCCTCGGATCAAGAAATATTCCTGCAAAGATTGAATACAAATGACTTCATCGCCGGCTCGGCCGATATCGGCGGACAAAAGAGGGCATTGCATCTTGCGGAGGATATGATGGATAACAAAGCAGAAGCAGAAGGCGCGGTGGCGATTGCCGTCAAGCAGAGGGACCCGCAGACCGGTAAAGTATCGCTTTCTGGGGTGATCGGCCCGGATCTGAAAGGGAAAATCGTGGTACTGATCGATGATATTTTGCGTTCTGGGAATACACTTGGTATTGCCGCCGAGGCGATGAAGAAGGGAGGGGCGAGCCATATATTCGCGTTTGTAACTCATCCCGAAATGACGGAAAACGCGGAAAACATCTGCCAGGAGCTCCTTGACAAAGGTGTTCTTAATCTTCTGGCAGTTACCAATTCGATCCAGTTGCCGGAGGAAAAACGTTTCCCGGGATTGGTGCAAATCCAGCTTGATCCTATCATCGCGGCAATTATCAAAGCCGAGGCAAATCACCATTCGGCCAGCGCGGCTTTTCATAAAACGCTGGAAGAAGAACCGCTGCAGATTATCCAGTACGCCTGATCATTTTTTGATCAAGTTTTTTCCGTCAACATGAATTATTTGAGCTTTAACCTTGCGGGTATTTTTTGCCTCTACCAGGCCGTAAGATAGAATAATCACCCTGTCGCCTTTTTTACCTAACCGGGCGGCTGGCCCGCGCAGTGAGATCTCGCCTTTCCCCCCCCGGATCGTGTAGGTTTCGAAGCGATTGCTGTTCTCAAAGTTGAGCACGTGGACCTTTTCCCCGACCGCGAAGCCGGCGGCCCGCAGCAGGGCGGGATCGATCGCGATGCTCCCCTCATAATTAAGCAGGGTGTCGGTCACGGTTGCCATGTGGATCTTTGATTTGAGGACTTGGATCAACACGCTAAAATTATAGCGTAAATTTATTATTTAATCAACTTTTGCCCTCATCCGCTAACGGTAAACCTGCCCCCTTCTCCCAAAGGGAGAAGGGAAATGCATTTGTCTTTCCCCTCTCCCTCTGGGAGAGGGGGGACGGTTTATGTCAGCGGGTGAGGGTTGCTTTTCCGCGCCGGGTTGGCTATGATTACCGCATGAACCATCTGAAATACAGCAAAAACGAGCTGCTGAACCGTGTTTATTGGGTGAACAACTTCCGGATCGTTTTTGGCTTCTTCTTTTTTGTCGGCCTGATGCTGCTCAACGCTTTCCGGATCGTACTGCCGGTCAATATTGTCGCGCTGATCATGCTGGGGATCGCAGTGCTGGTCTACGGCGCGTTGAGTTTCCTTTATCTTTCGACGCAGAAGCCGGCCCTGACCGAGATCATCTTTATTTCGGTCTTTCTGGGCATCATTGATATTGTTGTCATCACCGTTTTTGTTTATTTTAGCGGCGGCTACGAGAGCCCCTATTTTGTTTTTTATCTTTTGGCGCTGACTTCGGTGTCTCTCGGTGTCCCGTTCTTAACTTTTTCTGTTTTTCTCATGGCGGTGGCGGCTTCGGTCTTTTACGACGCGATGATCTTTTTAACCGTTTTCCACTGGATCCCTTTTTATTCAAAAACCCAGGAATTGTCCATGCTGGGCGCCCAGGACGTATATTTAAGTTACGCCAGCGCGATCTTTATCCCGATCATCATTCTTTTCTTTTCCTTCGGGATCTACCTGATGGTCAGGTTCATGGAGAGTATGCGGCAGGAGCTGGAGGATAAGGTCGAGGAAGAAAAAAGCATCGAAAAGATCATCGCCTCGCTGTCGCAAGTCTATTGGATCTTGACGCATGTTTTGCGCCTGGACGAGATGCTCGACAAGGCGCTGCACAAGCTGCTCGAGATCTTAAAGATCAATTCGGGCATGATCCTCTTGATCGACCAAAAAAAAGGGCTGGTCTGCCGGGCGAGCCATGATGTGCCGGCCGCCGTTTGCCATAACTTTGAAGGCAAGACATTTAAGGAAGTCAGCGAGCTGCCCGCCAATCTCAAGGGTTTTGTCTGGGGCGCCGAAGCCTTGCACAACTGGTCGATCAGAAAATTAGTCTTCCATAATAAGCCGCAGGGCCTGCTCGTCTTCTTCGGCAAAGAGGGGGAAGCCTGGATCGATCCGCGCTTCAAGGAGCCCCTCGACGCGCTGGCCGATGAGCTGGCCGCCGCCATCTATTACGGCAAGTTGTTCAAGAAATTTAAAGCCGACCGATGAAGATAGTGGTCATCCTGCTCATGGCGCTTTTGATCGTCACCCCGGTCCTGGCCGAAACGGCCGAAGCCCAAAAGTCGAACTACTGGGCGGAATTCGACATCACTTTCTGGCAGACACTCCCTTTTGCCGCCTTCTGGGGTTATGTAGCTGCTTCAGAGCTTTCGGCCGGGGGGCTGGTCCAATGGAGCCACATCGCCTATTTTGCCGCCGGGGCCTCGGCCGTCAACGCCTATCTCCACGCGGGAAAAACAGGCGCCGCGCGTTCCCGGTAGTTGCCAGCGCGACATCTTCGACAGTTGATCCTTTGATCTCCGCGATCTTCTCCGCGACTTTCACCACGTAGCTTGGTTCGTTCCTCTGGCCGCGGAATACCTGCGGAGAAAGAAAAGGGCAGTCGGTTTCGATCATGATCCGGTCGAGCGGGATCTCTTTGGCGGCCGCTCTTATTAAATCGGCTTTGGGGTAAGTAATATTATTGGTGAAGGAGATGTAGAACCCCATCTCCAGTGCCGCCCGGCCCAGCTCCATATCACCGGCAAAACAGTGGAGAACGCCTTTTAATTTCCCCTTATTTTCTTCGCGGATGATATCGATCGTGTCCCGGGCCGCTTCACGCGAGTGGATGACGGCCGGCAGGTCGAGCTCCTGCGCCATTTGAAGAAAAGAACGGAAAACTTTTTTCTGCAGGTCGGCGGGCGAGAGTTTGTAATGATAATCGAGGCCGGTTTCGCCGATGGCGATCAGCTTATGTTCTTTGGCCAGTGAACTGAATTTCTCGTAAGTGCTGTCGTTCCATTGACTGGCTTCGTGTGGATGGAGGCCGGCGCCGGTAAAAATATAATCCGGGTAATCTTTGGAGAGTTGGAGGGACTTTTTGACCGCTTCGTCGTCGAGGGCGATGTTGATGATCGCTTCGACCCGTGCCTTTTTGGCGCGCTCGATGACCTCGGGCAGGTCGAGCTCAAATTCAGGAAAAGTTAAATGCGCGTGGGTGTCGATATACATATTCTTCTATTTCTTTAATAACTTTCAGGGCGGCGGCTGTGTCGATGAAATTGGCGGTGCCGACCTCTACGGCTTTGGCCCCGGCGTG
>JAGVQF010000152.1 GCA_020051815.1 Candidatus Saganbacteria bacterium
ACACGAGCTTTATTAATGAATACGGGAAGAAAATAGCCGAGGTGGCTGGCTTGAGTTTTGTGGTTCTGCCGATCGACGCGCACGAGGCGCACAGGCATGGCGTTCAACTTTCCAAACAGCACGGGATCTATCGGCAAAAATACTGCGGTTGCGAGTTCAGCTTGAGGGCGTAAGTTAACAGCCCTCATCCGCTAACGAATAACCTGCCTCCTTCTCCCAGAGGGAGAAGGAGATACACAAATCATCTTTGGTAATTACCCTCTCCCTCTGGGAGAGGGAGGTCGGTTGGTGACAGCGGGTGAGGGCGGTTTATGTTGTCCACTTTAGCTTCTCTAAAACAGGGATTCCGCTCAACTCCTCAATAACCTTCGCGTTCGTCTTCTCTGAAACATTCTTGCCGGTAAATCCGTTCAAGATTATCCCTATGACTTCAACATGGCAATCGATCAGCGCGCCGATGGTGAGCAGGGTGTGGTTGATCGTGCCGAGGCCCGCCCGGGCGACAACGATTGCTGGGATGTTCAGATCATGTATAAGGTCAGCCACACAATAAGTCTTGGTGATGGGGACGGCGACGCCGCCGAGCCCTTCGACGATAACGGTTTGGTGTCTTTTCGACAGCTCTTTATAGGCTTTTATGATCTTTCCTATTTTCAGTTTTCGATTTTCTATTTTTGCGGCCGGATAGGGGGCGAGGGGATGCTTTAAACGAATTGGATTGATCAACTCGATGGGATCGTCAAGTTTCAACTTCTTTTTTAAATAAACCGCGTCATTGTCCTTGTCGGGCCCGGCGGAAATCGGCTTCATGACGCCGACGTTGATGCCGTCGCGCCGGAATTTTTCCGCGAGATACAAGGTTACGAACGTTTTGCCTACGCCGGTATCAGTGCCCGTAATGAAGATGCCAGACATTTAATATCCTCCTTTGTGTGCAATGATGTAAGAGTTAGTCTTAAGCGGCTTTCGCCTTCCGGGACGGTTGGCGGCCTGATTCCCGACAGGAAAATTCCCCGCTCGAACAATTTTTGCGAGATTTCCATGGTCTTTTCGGCGGTACCGAGGATTATGGGGATGATCGGGGAAGTTGGGGCTTCAGCCCTCACCCGCTGGCGCGAACCGTCCTCCCTCTCCCAGAGGGAGAGGGTAAATGCATTGATATTATCCCGGAGCTGTTGAATTAGTTTTGGCTCGTTTTCGATGATTTCCAGCGCCGCTATGGCTGCGGCGCAGGCGGAGGGTGGGAGGGCCGTTGTATAAATAAAACTTCGGGCTTTGTTTTTCAAGTAATCGATCAATGTCTGACTACCGGCGACAAAGCCGCCAAGGCTGCCAAGAGCTTTGGACAGTGTTCCCATGATGATGTCGACTTTGCCGGGCAAGTTATAATGTTCCTCTAACCCCATACCCTTGACCCCCAGTACCCCCGTCGCATGTGCCTCATCGATCATCGTTATCGCGTTATATTGCTTTGCCAGCTCAACGATCCGGGGCAGGTGAGCGAGGTCGCCGTCCATGCTAAAGACCGAATCGGTCACGATCAGGCGCTGCTTGAATTTATCCGAGCGCTTGAGGATCTTTTCCAGCGCGGCCATGTCTTTGTGCGGATAGACTTGTAATTTGGCTTTCGAGAGGCGGCAGGCGTCGACGATCGAAGCGTGGTTCAGCCGGTCAATTATGATCGTATCGTTTTCATCAGTCAGTGAACTGATAATGCCGAGATTCGCCATGAAGCCGGTGGGGAAGACGAGGGCGGCTTCTCGCCCCTTGAAGGCGGCAAGCTTTGCCTCAAGCTTTTCGTGCAGTATCAGGTTGCCTGAAACAAGACGGGATGCCCCGGCCCCGGCGCCGAATTCTTCGCAGGCGCGCTTGGCCGCTTCTATGACTTTCGGGTGATTGGCCAAACCTAAATAGTTGTTGGAGCAGAAATTGATCAGCCGTTGGCCGTTGATCCAGACAAAACGGCCGTCCGTCTTTTCGATCGTTTTCAGCGACCGGTAAAGGCCGGCCGCTTTCAGCTCCGCAAGCTCGTTATCCATTATGCTATAATTATAGCCCATGAACCCGATTATTTTCGTCTGTATTTTGACCGGCATCATCCATTTTACGGAAACCGCCGCTTCGTCCTTAAGGTTGGCCGGCGTCAGGACCAAGCAGATCGCGACTTCGCTCTCATTCGTCAACGCCACCCTATTGATAACCCGTACATCTAATATGCTCCAGGCGCCGTTTTTGGGCGGCATGGTCGATCACGCGATCCTGATGGGTAATCCAGGGGCCCTCATCGATAATTTCCGGCTGGTCATTTTCGCGGCTTTTATCGGCAACTGCCTTGGCGCGGTCTTTACGCCGTTCTTCGTGGCGATCTTCACCAAAGCGATCGAGCGGTTCGAGAAGGGTGGCTCGGTGCCCCGCCTGATCGCGGCGGCTTTTTTTGCCGAGAAATGCCAAAGCCATCTTCCGGCGTTTGCGCCTGCCCGGCCGGGAATCGTTAATGAACCTGTCGTTTAAGGGGATACCGCAGACTTTTCTCTGGATCAATCTGGTCGTCGTATCGATCTACACGATCGGCGTCCTTTCTTCGCTCTACGCCGGGGCGCTGGTGCCGGAATTCCGGATCACGGCCTCGCAGCTTTCGGCCATCGTTAACGGCATCGCCACGATCCTCCTGGTGACGCTGGTCGATCCGACCTGCGCCTATATTACCGATCAGGCGATCAAGGGCAAAAGAAAAGAATCGGATGTCCGCGCCATGGTCTTCTACATTATTATAGGCAGGGTGGTGGGGACGCTGATTCTGGCGCAGCTCTTATTCCTTCCCTCGGCCGAATATATCCGGTCGGCCACGCTCATGGTCAAGGGGATGTTCGGCCAATGAAGATCATCCGCCATCCGGAAAAAGGCAAGCTTTCCCGCCCCATCGTCGCCCTGGGTACTTTTGACGGGGTGCACATCGGCCATAAACGAGTTATCGAAGCCGCGGTCAGGCACGCGCGGCGATCCGCCTCCCATTCAGCCGTCATTACCTTTGACCCTCATCCGCAGGAGGTGGTGGCCCCCGAGCGTGGCCTGCGGCTTTTGACGACCCTGCCGGAGCGGGAAGATCTCTTTGCCCAGCTTGGCGCCGACGCGGTGGTCGTCAGTCTTTTTACCCGCCAGCTGCAAAACCTGGCCTATCCGGAATATGTCAGGCGTTATCTGGTCAGGCGTCTGGGGGTCAGGCATGTCTTTGTCGGCTATGATTACTGTTTTGGGCGCGGGCGGACTGGCAATCCGGTCGAACTAAAAAAGCTGGGCGAGAAATTCGGCTTTGCTGTCACGGTGGTGCCGCCGGTCAAGCTGGGCGGGCGGATCGTCAAGTCGTCCGCCATCAGGGAGCTTTTAAGCCGGGGCGATTTTAAACAGGCGCGCAAGATGCTGGGGCATCCGTACCGGCTGACCGGCAAAGTGGTCAGAGGCGATGGGCGGGGAGCTACACTAGGTTTTCCCACGGCCAATCTCAAGGTCGATCCCCGCAAGCTGATCCCGGCCGAAGGTGTTTACATGGGTTATATTGACGGCAAGAAATGCGTCGTCAATATCGGCTCGCGACCGACGTTTAGGGCCGGCAAGAGCACGATCGAGGCCCACATCCTTAATTTTGACAAAAATATCAGGGGCATGACGCTGCGGCTCGACCTCTTCGCCCGCCTGCGCGGTGAAAAACAATTTGCCGATGCCCTTGAGCTGGCGGCGCAGATAAAGAAAGATATTGTCCGCGCCCGCGGCATGTGATATAATTACAATAATGGTTCTGAATAAAGAAAAGAAAACTGAAGTTGTCGAGAAATATAAGAAGCATCCTAAGGATACCGGTTCAACCGAAGTTCAGGTCGCTCTCTTAACCGAGAGGATCAGCGGTCTGGTTGAGCACCTGAAAAAGAACAAGAAAGACCAGCACAGCCGGTACGGTTTGTTGATGCTGGTCGGCCAGCGCAAACGGCTTTTAAAATATCTTAAGAACAACGATGCCAAGAGCTTTGCCGCGGTCACTACCAGTCTGGACCTCGCATGAAACACCAGGTTGAGCTCCAATTAGGGGCCGGCAAATCCCTGACGCTCGAAACCGGGCATCTGGCCAAAGAAGCTGATGGCTCCGTTGTTATCAGGGTCGGGGACACGATGCTCCTGGCCGCCGCGACCGCCTCAAACCAGCCCCGTGAAGGCATAGATTTCTTCCCCTTGATGGTCGATTTTGAAGAAAAACTCTACGCCATCGGCCGGATTCCGGGCGGGTTTTTTAAGCGCGAGGGCCGGCCGCCCGAAACCGCGATCCTCAATTCCAGAAAAGTTGACCGTCCCATCCGTCCCCTTTTCCCCGAAGGCTTCCGCAACGATGTCCAGGTCATTGTCAGCACCCTGTCGTTTGACAGCGAGAATCATTACGATATTTTGGGGATCATCGCCGCCTCGGCGGCCCTCTCGATCTCGGATATCCCCTTCGAAGGGCCGATCGGCGCCGTGCGTGTCGGCATGGTCGACGGCAAGATCGTCTTAAATCCGACCATGGCGCAGATGAGAGAATCGGATCTCGACCTGGTCATTGCCGGTGACTCCGAGCGAGTCTCGATGATCGAAGCCGAGGCCAGCGAAGTCTCTGAGGCCGATATGCTGGCCGCGATGAAGGCCGGGCACGAATTTATCAAGCAAGTCGTCAAGCTCCAAGCAGACCTGGTCAAAAAGGTCGGCAAAAAGAAAAAGATCGTGGCGCTCCATGTTATTGATGAAAAGATCAGGGAATTTGTTCTAAAATCGTATAAGAACAAGATCGAGAGCGCCTTGAAAATAGCGGACAAAGACAAGCAATCGGCCGATCTGGCTACGATCGAGAACAGCATCAAAGCAGAACTTCTGGCCAATGCCGCTTTAAAAGATATCTTTGCCGCCGATCCAAAAGACATTAAGAAAATTATTGAGGATATCGAATATGACTTTGTGAGAGACATGGTCCTAAACGAAGGCAAACGCATCGACGGCCGCGGCTTGGATGAAATAAGGGAGATCGGCGTCGAGATCGGTGTCGTCCCGCGCGCACACGGCTCGGCCGTGTTTTCCCGGGGCCAGACGCAGGTCCTGACCATCGCCACGCTCGGTTCGGCCGGCGAAGAACAAACGCTCGAAGGGCTTGATATCGAAGAGACCGGCAAACGCTACATGCATCATTACAATTTCCCCGCTTATTCAGTCGGGGAAGTCAGGCCGTTGCGCGGGCCCGGCCGGCGCGAGATAGGGCACGGCGCCTTGGCCGAAAAGGCCCTGATCCCTGTTCTGCCTTTGAAAGAAGCCTTCCCGTATACGATCAGGCTTGTTTCAGAAGTTCTCGGTTCAAACGGTTCCACCTCGATGGCCTCCACCTGCGCCTCAACCCTCGCCCTGATGGATGCCGGGGTCAAGATCTCGTCCCCGGTGGCCGGTATTTCGGTCGGCCTGATAACCTCCGGCCCCTCGACT
>JAGVQF010000178.1 GCA_020051815.1 Candidatus Saganbacteria bacterium
GCTGCACGCCGCCGCTAGGATAGCAAGATCTATGGAAAAGACCCAGGATGTGGAAAACTTCATCCTCGCGCTCCGGAAGCACCCGGACATCTTGAAATGCTCCATCTCGCTGCTTCGCAGCAAAGCGGATCCCTTATACTTCCCTGAAAAACTGGGGGGCGCCGACCAGGATCGTGAGATCGAGAAAATGATTTCCCTGCTTGACGCGGAAAAGCCGGAGGAAGCGGAGATCCTCCGTTTTTTCTTGCGGTTTGTGCAAGCGGTTAAAAAAACTGATTATTTTGATACCAACCGGTTGAGAGAACTTTTCAGTTTCGTCCTGGACATTTCCCTGCTTGGCGAATACACTTCAGTCCCCAAGGATCAGGATTATCTGCCTTCGGAAGTCGTCTGCGTCTACAAACCAAGGGGGGGGCTGAGCATTGTCCCCATTTATCCGGACGAAAAACGATTGTCCGGCGAACGCTATGCTCATCCATCAGATGCCAGCCGCATGCAAGACCCCCTGTTGCTTGCGGTGCTGAAAACACAGGCACCGATCTTCCGGGAAAATTTCATGAAGCAAGCGGGGCAAATCCTTTCAATCACCGCCCCAGACAATCACACCCTGGCGCTCCTGAGAGGGATCCGCTTTGTCAAAGATGACGGCAAAAGTTTTGACCTGCAAAACCTGCACAGCGACAGTTATTTTTCTCTCGCCGCAAGAGCTCTTTTTGCTCCCACCGTCAATGATGGGCTGCCTCATGAAGAAGAGCTCTATCTTTACGATATCGCTCGTCGGTTTCAGAGGCGCCCCGAAGACATAAATGCCGTTAGGGTTTCATTTTTGGGAAGAGGCGTTTTTAAAAATGTTGCCCACGTAACCGTTAATGAACCGGAAAAACCAAAAAGCTTCCAGTTTTGCATCGGGATCGAACTTCCGGAAAGAGCCCAACAGGGCAGTCGCATGTGCGAAGAAGAATTTGCCGCGCTCAGAGATTTCAGCGGCCAGAGCGACCTTATCCCCGCCCCTTACGGTTTCATCAAACTGGAAACGGCCGCCTTAAGGCAGAGTGTGATTTTCCGGGAATTTTTAGCGGGGTCGGACGCCATGCGCTATTTCAATAAGCTGGTAAAACCACTTAAAAAAGAAAGGTTTTTCAAGACAATTGGGAGCGCTTTGGGCAAGCTTTATGCGGCCACAGGAATGGGCTCCGCCGACTACAAACTTGAAAACATCATCTTTCTATCTCCCCGGGGGCGGTTTTGCGACATCGCCCCTTTTACGGATGACCTAGGCGAAGTAAGGCAAGGGTTTAAACAGATCGTAAATCAAGTCCCGCTTCAATTTGTTCCGCACTTCCTATCGGGCATAAGTGAGATTGGAAAAGAAGGCGTTGAATTCATGGCAAGGATAAGATTCAACCTGTTGGTTGACCGCAATGATGGCTGGATGGCCGATTCCGTTTTGAAACATTTGGACAACTTTGCCCAGTCGCTCGGAAAAGATCCTGACCAATTCTATGAACTAATTTGAGCTCAAGCAGTCCTGCCCCGCGCATCAATTTTTGGGTTGAAATTTCAACTGCCGGCGGCCGATAAAGGGATATGCCAAGCGCGGTTAGATCAAAAATGTCAAATATGTCGACTCGTCATCTCGGCGGCTGGTGGAAGTTTAAGCGGGAAGTGCCGAGGACAACGCCCGGCGTCGTCGGCTTCTTAAAACACCAGTTAACCGCCCTCAAAGCTGACTACTACCTGACCAATCTCGATCTCGCCAATCATTTCTTCGGCCGGGCCCGCCGAACGGCTGTCAAGCTGGAGCATGACCTGACAACCCACGCCGCAGCGGAACTTTTTGTCTTTTCCAATATGGCAAAAGCGCTGGAAGTTTTTAACCATCATCTGCGCAACGATCTCGGCATCATCATCGGTTATTTTCAGAGCTTGGCCGATCATCCGGAGCGAGCGCAAGATCGCGTCTGGGTCGGGACCATGTTCGAGGGGATCAACCTAAAGACCAAACGGATGATGGAGCATTTGCTTTTACTCGAAAGCGCCGTCAACTATCTGGCCCAGGACAAAATCGACCGCAAAGGGCTTGGACTGGTCTTCAGCGAATTCTTAGGAATGTTGGAGCGCTACAAGGCGACAGATATTGAGCAGGAATTATCCAAGATCAACTCCGCCCTTTTCCTGAAGCAATCGCCGCTCATCGAACTCCTCTCCGAGACAATCGCCGGTTTCTTGCGGGCGACTGATGAAAGCCAAGTTTATGAACTGCTGGCCGACGCGTTTAACCAGATATTTAAAGCGCCGACGCTCCGGATATTTGAAAGAAATGTCGATGAGACGGGCGCGAAACAGAAGCGGCTGGTGCTTGAGCGCTCGAACGGCGAACTCTCCCCCTCACCTTTCAGCGACTGGCAGAAGATCGCGGCCGATTCGGGATCAGCCAAACTCGACGCCGCCGAAGACATTTTCATCTATTCCTACTTCAAAGAAAGACCGGCTGATTTTAATGAGATGATCGCCCGCTATCAGGATGTAGAGCCGGAAAAGCTTAAGCTCGTTTTCTACAAACTCTCAAATGGCGATATCCATCAGCCGTTCGCGGAAATGTGGGAGTTGTACACCAAAGATTTTTCCGAAAACGACCTGCAGGTCAAAAAACTGGTCGTTCAGCTGGCCTCGATGAGCATCAAGCGCATCCGCGAAGAGACAAAATTAAGCGAACTCGCAGACCAATTGGCCCGCCAGTCATTCGAAGCGCGGCTGGTCCTTATCTACGCGCTACATGAGGAAGCAATAAGAAAAATGGTGCCTATCATAGGTTATCTCGACTTGATAAACAGACAGATGTCAATTGGGACTCCGGAAAGCATAGCGCGCATAAATAGTTATCTTGACATTATTATGACCGAATCTAAACTTATGTCTGCTCAACTCCGCAGTTGGCTCATGGATGCAGAAAAAGGCACATTAAAGATCAATTTAGCACTTACCAATGTCAACCTGGCCGATGAAATTAGCAAAGTTCTAGAAGCGCACAAAAAGTTGATCGATGATGAGGCTAGACTCGATGACATTAAAATTACTGTCAACGCTCCTGCGGTCATTTTAGCCCTTTGCGATCGGCGCCTGGCCACCGATGTCATTCGCGAACTGTTTAATAACGCGCTCAAATATTCGGAAAAACCCAGACGCGTTAATATCTCGCTCGAGAAACAATCCGATGGTAATGTCCTTTTTTCGATCTCCAACCCTGCAAAAGTCAGAGATAACGAACTTGAAGAGATTTTTACCGGCCGGGCTGATCCTAGCCGTCCCGACAGTTCGGGCGGCGGCCTTTTCACCGCGCGTCCCCTTATCGAAAAAATGGGGGGCAAAATGTGGACCGAGAAGTCAGGCGACTGGCTGGTGATCAAGTTTACCCTACCGATCGGGCAGGACCTTAGCTGATTGATCTGATATTCAACTCTTTCAACTGCCCCGGGCTGACTTCGTCCGGCGCACCCGAAAGCGGGCAAAGCGCCGCCTGCGTTTTGGGAAAAGCGATCACGTCGCGGATCGAGTCCATCCCCGCCAGGAGCATGACCAACCGGTCCATACCCAGAGCGATCCCGCCGTGCGGCGGCGCGCCGTATTCTAACGCTTCCAGAAAAAAGCCAAATCTTGACTTCGTCTCCTGCTCGCTCAAGCTCAAGAGTTTGAATATTTTCGCCTGGATGTCGGGCCGGTGGATCCTGATCGAGCCGCCGCCGATCTCGGTGCCGTTCAGGATAAAATCATAGGCCTGCGCCTTGAGCGAGGCGGGATCTTTTAAAAATCTTTCTTCAATATCGTCCCAACTGCCATGCGGCGCCGTAAAGGGATGGTGGTTTGAGACCCAGCGTTTTTCGTTCTCACTGTATTCAAAAAGCGGGAAATCGGTCACCCAGAGGAAATGGAAACTGTTCTTGTCGATCAGATCGAGTTTTTTGCCCAGTTCAAGCCGCAGGGCGCCCAGCACCTGGTGGACGACCTTGGGCTTGTCGGCGGCAAAGATGAGGACGTCGCCCGTCTCGCCCCTCATTCGCTCAACGATGGCGTTGATCTCTTCGGGCTTAAAGAATTTGATGATCGGCGACTTGAGCCCTGACGCCGAGATGGCGATCCAGGCCATTCCCTTTGCCCCTAACGCCTTCGCCTGCTCCTCCAGCTTGTCGAGATCGGTGCGGGAGAACTTCTCTCCCCCTTTGACGTTTATCCCTTTGACCATCGGGGCGTCGCGAAAGACCTTGAACTCCACATTCTTCATCAGATCGGTCAGGTCGACGAGCTCGAGCCCAAAGCGCGTATCGGGCTTGTCGGAACCAAAACGGCTCATTGCCTCTTCCCAGGTCAGCCGCGGAAAAGGCAGAGAAATTTTGGGGATCGTCTTGCCGCGATACTGGTCAATATCTTTTTCGATCGCGTCAAGCGAGTGCTTCATCATGCTCTCGACCAGGCCGATAACGTCGGTTTCTTCAACGAAGGACAGCTCGATATCAAGCTGGGTGAACTCCGGCTGGCGGTCGGCGCGCAGGTCCTCGTCGCGGAAACAGCGCACCACTTGGAAATATTTTTCCAGGCCGGCGATCATTAAAATTTGCTTGAAAAGTTGCGGCGACTGCGGCAGGGCGTAGAACTTGCCCGGGTTGACGCGGCTGGGGACCAGGTAATCGCGCGCCCCCTCCGGCGTCGACTTGGTCAGGAACGGCGTTTCGATCTCGAGAAAGCCGTCATTGTCGAGATAATCGGCCATCGACTTCGTCACCTTGTGGCGCAGAATAAGATTTTCCCTCATCTTGTCCTTGCGTAGGTCGATGTAGCGGTATTTGAGGCGAACCATCTCGTCGGGCTCGGTGCGGGCGTCGGCCACCTCGATCGGTGGTGTCTTGGCGGCGTTTAAGATCTCGAGCGCATCGCCTGTGATCTCGATCTCGCCGGTCGGCATTTCTTTGTTGATGGTTTCTGGCGAGCG
The DNA here is from genome assembly GCA_020051815.1 of Candidatus Saganbacteria bacterium. Classification (GTDB taxonomy): domain Bacteria; phylum Margulisbacteria; class WOR-1; order O2-12-FULL-45-9; family XYB2-FULL-48-7; genus 2-01-FULL-53-15. The sequence goes on from JAGVQF010000178.1 coordinate 4,985, forward strand.
CCGGACGACCTTGCCTTTGACGGCGATAACGTATTCGATGCGCAGCTGCGAAGCCTGGATGTGGAGATCGACGTTTTTACTCGAGAAAACGATCTGGACGAGGCCGGAGCGGTCACGCAGGTCGATGAAGATCAGCCCGCCGTGGTCGCGCCGGCGGTGGACCCAGCCGTTGAGGATTACCGCCTGATCGACCTCTTTGGCCCGTATTTCGCCACATTTATGCGTCCGTTTCATTATGTTCGAAATTATAACACGCGCGTGATATAATACAAACCCATGCGCTGGCAAGGAATAATAGAAGAATATCGCGATTATTTGCCGGTCACCGACGACACGCCCGTCGTCTCGTTCGGCGAAGGCAACACTCCTCTTATTCTCTCAAACTACATCTCAAACCTGACCGGCTGCAAAGTTTATCTTAAATACGAAGGGATGAACCCGACCGGCTCGTTCAAGGACCGCGGCATGACGCTCGCCATCAGCAAGGCCAAAGAGAATAATTCTAAAGCTGTCGTCTGCGCCTCGACCGGCAACACCTCGGCTTCCGCCGCCGCCTATGCTATCCGCGCGGGGCTCGAATGCATTGTCATCATTCCCAAGGGGAAGATCGCGCTGGGCAAACTCTCGCAGGCGATCATGCACGGGGCAAAAGTTTTTGAGGTCGACGGCAATTTTGACCAGGCGCTCACGCTGGTGCGCGAGTTAGGCGATAAATATCCGATCGAGATCGTCAATTCGATCAACCCGTTCCGCATCGAAGGCCAAAAGACCGGCGCGTTTGAGGTTTGCGACCAGCTGGGGGCTGTGCCCGACTTTCACGCCATCCCCGTCGGCAACGCCGGCAACATCACCGCCTACTGGAAGGGCTACAAAGAATATTTCGCGGCCAAGAAGATCTCCACCCTGCCCAAGATGATCGGCTTCCAGGCCGAGGGGGCCGCCCCGATCGTGCGCGGGCACAAGATCGAGAACCCCGAAACGCTCGCCACCGCCATCCGCATTGGCAATCCCGCCAGCTGGAAGGGAGCCGAGGCCGCGGCGGAGGAATCGGGTGGCTCGATCTCTATCGTGACCGACGGCGAGATCGTCGACGCTTACAAGATCATCGCGCAAAAAGAAGGGATCTTCTGCGAACCGGCCTCGGCCGCCTCGGTGGCCGGGCTGATCAAGCAGGTCAAGGCCGGCACGGTTCCCGAGGGCTCGACCGTTATTTGTGTCCTGACCGGCCACGGCTTGAAGGATCCCGACAATGCCATCCTCTTCGGCGCCAAACCGACTTTTATCCCCTGCAAACTGGAAGATGTTGTCAAGCGTCTCGGTTATTAAGTGCGATAGTTACAACCAGGAAGCCATCGAAGCGGCCATTCGTCAATCTCTTGATAACCTCGGCGGCATCGAACAATTTATTAAGCCCGGCGACAAGGTCCTGATCAAGCCAAACGCGCTGATGGGCGCCTCGCCCAAGCTGGCCGTCACCACCCACCCTTCTGTAATCGCGTCGATCGTCAAGGCGGTTGTGAAGTGCGGTGGGACGCCTTTAGTCGGCGACAGCCCGGGCAACGCCTACTCAAACGTTGAAAAAGCTCTGACCGAAGCGGGCATCAAGCAGGCGGCGGAGTCAGCCGGCGCCAAGGTCGTCTATTTTCAAAAGCACGGCGTCACCTACGTCCGGAGCCCGAGCGGCAGTAAAAAAATAAAGCGGATCCCGATCGCCAACCCGGTCCTTGACGCCAATGTCATTATCAATGTAGCTAAATTAAAGACCCACGGTTTGACGCTCTATACCGGCGCCGTCAAGAATATGTTCGGCGCTGTTCCCGGTTTTCACAAAGCCCATTTTCACAAAGAGTGTCCCAATGCGGTCGATTTTGCCCAGTCGATCGTCGATGTGTTTGAGATCACAAAACCCAAGCTAAATATCATCGACGCGGTCTACGGCATGGAGGGGAATGGCCCCAACGACGGCGAGCCCCGCAAGCTTGGCGTCATCATCGCCTCAACCGACGCCGTGGCGGCCGACGCGGTCGGCTCATATCTCATCGGCTTCAAGCCGTCGCAGATCGAAACGACCAAGGCGGCTTTTAAGAGAAAGCTGGGCGAAGACCGGCTGGAAGATATTGAGATCATCGGCGCGCAGTTAAATGATGTCCGCCAGGCCGACTGGAAGCATGCCGCCAATTTGAGCAAGTTGATAGAGTGGCTGCCTGAACCGCTTTATAAAATGGCCGCAGGCTGGGTCACCGTCAATCCCTCGATCGACCAGTCAAAATGCACCCAGTGCCAGGTTTGCGTCAATAATTGCCCGGTCAAGACCATACATTATGATCGGCACCATAAGAAAGTCCACATCGACCTCAAGGACTGCATCCACTGTTTTTGCTGTCACGAGCTCTGTGAGTTTAAGGCGATCAAGCTTGAAAAGTCGTGGCTGACGAGGATGCTGAGGATTTGAAAAGAAGAAACAAATTATTCCGGCGGCTCCATTAATCGCCTTAAGACCTTGAAAACGGTCGTTATTTCGACTTCGTGCTTGCCGTACTTATTCTCCAGTTCTTTTCCCTTTCTGGCCAGCTCCCGATGGCCTGAAAGGAGCTGCCGGAGGCGGACAAATGCTTTGATGATAATGATATTTACCTGAATCGCCTTCTCGCTTTTGAGCACAGAAGAGAGCATGGCGACGCCCTGCTCGGTAAAGGCGAAAGGCAGATATTTAATGTTATGCGACCTTGAATGGGCGGCCTCCCTCTCTGTAAGTTGAAACATAAATTCTACCGGGAAGCGTTTAATATTTCTTTTTACCGCTTCATTAAGCCGTTTTGTGGGGCGCAAAGACCCATTTGTCAATCCATCTTGAGATTGCTATAATATCTGCAATGAAGCTCGGAAAACTCAAAGAAGAATCAGTGATCGCCTATCAATCCGGCGTAGGAATGTGGGCTTTTGTCCTGCACAGAATAACCGGCCTGGCGCTGATCTTCTATCTTTTAATGCACATCTTTGTCATCTCCCGCGCCCTGAATGGCGCCCAGACTTTCGATAAGCTCCTCGCAGTCCTGACCTCAAAGCCCTTCATCCTCGCCGACCTCGGGCTACTCGCGGCGGTTCTTTTCCATAGTTTTAACGGAATACGCATCGTTCTCTTTGACACCGGCGTCGGCATCCGCCAGCAAAAGCTCATCTTCTGGCTCTTAATGTTCATCGCCGCGTATGGCTGGTTCTATACGTTATTTATCACCTGGCCGTACATTATCGGAAAATAGATTTGGAAATTAGGTGATTGGGGAACTGGGAAAGGGATATTTGGGAATCGGGGAATTGGGAAAGGGATATTTGGAGATCAGGAGATTGGGAAAGGGATTTTGGGAAATTGGGGGATCGGGTTGCAACCTAATCCCCTATTATCCCAATATCCAAATCTTAATATCCTAATCACCTGATACCCGTAACACAATAATAGAAAAATATATGAAATATAATATAACTAAACTACTCTGGCTATTACAAAGAATTAGTGCCGTGCTCATCTTTTTTCTCCTCAATATGCACATAAAACGCGTACATTATGTGGAGCTTGGGCAGCCGATACTCTACGCAGGCGTCGCCCTGCGGCTGAAGGACGTTATGACGCTGGCCCTCGACTCCTCCATCCTCTTCCTTGGCCTCTTTCACGGCCTGAATGGCGTCCGTATGGTCGCCCTCGATTACGATTTTCTCAAAAAACATGACCGGCTCATCTCGTGGCTGTTAATAATAGTCGGCGCCGCATTCTTTGTGTTAGGAGTAAAAGGATTATGGGCATTTCTCATCGACATCAGGTTATAGTCGTCGGCGCGGGCTTATCGGGCCTGCGCGCCGCGCTCGAGGCCAAAAAAGAGGGCCTTGATGTGGCCGTCCTCTCCCGTGTCCAGCCGGTCCGCTCACACTCTATCGCCGCCCAGGGCGGCATCAATGCTTCGCTGGCTAACGCCGAGGGTGGGCACGACGACAATTGGGAAAAGCATGCCTTTGATACCGTGAAGGGCTCCGACTACCTGGCCGACCAGGACGCCGTTGAGATCATGACCAAAGAAGCCCCGGGGATCGTCTATGAAATGGAGCACTGGGGCTGTCCCTTTTCCCGTACCAAAGAAGGCCTCATCGCGCAAAGACCCTTCGGCGGCGCGGCGTTCCCCCGCACCTGCTACGCCTCCGATATTACAGGGCATGCGCTGCTCCACACCATGTATGAGCGCTCGGTTAAAGAAAATATCAAAGTTTATGAAGAATATTTGCTGCTTTCGATCGTCAAAGACGCCAACGCCTGCGTCGGCATCGTGGCTCTGGAAGTGGCGACTGGCGAGCTGGTCACAATTGAAGCCGATGCCGTGATCATGGCGACCGGCGGCTACGGCCGGATCTATAACAAATCGACCAACGCGCTTATAAATACCGGCTCTGGCATGGCCGCCGTTTATATGACCGCGGGCGTCCCCCTAAAAGACCTTGAGTTCGTCCAGTTCCACCCAACATCGCTTTACGGCACCAACATTTTGATCACAGAAGGGGCGCGCGGCGAAGGCGGCTACCTCTATAACTGCAAAGGCGAGCGTTTTATGAAGACCTACGCCGCCAAGGCCATGGAATTAGCCCCCAGAGATATAGTCGCCCGCTCGATCCAGACCGAAATAAACGAGGGGCGCGGCTACGATAATGAATACGTTCTCCTCGACCTGCGCCACCTGGGCCGCGAAAAGATCATGGAGCGCCTGCCTGGTATTAGAGACATCTGCATCCACTTCGCCGGGATCGATCCCATCGACTCTCCTATCCCGATCCAGCCGGGCCAGCACTACTCGATGGGCGGCATCGATACAGACCCGAAGGGAGCCACGAGCCTACCGGGGCTCTACGCCGCGGGTGAAGTCGCCTGCGTCTCCGTCCACGGCGGCAACCGCCTGGGCGGCAATTCCCTCCTCGACACGATAGTCTTTGGCAAGCTCTCCGGCCGCTTCGCGTCGGAATATGTCAAAACAAAGAAGAAAAGCGGACAGGGACAAGCCCTGTCCCTACATCTGCAAAAGATCAAAGACAATATCCACCGCCTTGAAAATTCGACCGGCAAAGAAAAACCGACCGACGTCAGGAACCAGCTCAAAGAAACAATGACCGAGAACGCCGGCATCTTCCGGCAGAAGAGCAAACTGCAGACCGGCCTCGCCAAAGTCAAAGAGCTCAAAGAGCGCTATAAGAATATCCACATCTCAAACAAAGGCAAAAAGTTCAACTTGGACCTCGTCAGGAACCTTGAGCTCGAAGGCAAGCTCGAGCTCGCCGAGGTGATCGTCGCCGGCGCCCTCAACAGGGAAGAAAGCCGCGGCTCCCACTTTAGGACAGATTTTCCGGAGAGAAATGACGAGAAGTGGCTCAAGCACACGATCGCAAGCTTCGTTAACGGCGCGGTCAAGATCGACCACAAGCCGGTCACGATTACGCAATTTAAACCCCAAGCGAGGACATATTAATGGTGACATTTAAGATCGCGCGCTTTGACCCGGACAAGGACAAAGAGCCACGCTTTCAGACTTATGAAGTGCCGGCCGAAAAAGAGATGTCGGTCTTAGAAGCCCTCTTTTATATCGTGGAGAACCTCGACGGCTCGCTCGCCTTCCGCTATTCCTGTAGAGGTGCCGTCTGCGGCTCATGTGCCATGCGCATCAACGGCCAGAACCGGCTCGCCTGCCAGACGCTGATCAAAAAACTCGGCTCCGACACGATCACTATTTCGCCGCTCCCCCACCTCGCCGTCCAGAAAGACCTGATCGTTGACATGGCCGGTTTTTTTGACAAATACGAAAAGATAAAACCCTACCTGATCAATAATGATCCGATTCCCGACAAAGAATTCAAGCAGTCGATCAAAGAGCGGGCCAAAATTGACGAGATGATCAACTGCATCCTCTGCGGCAACTGCTACTCGGCCTGCACCATGGCCGCCACCAACTCCGATTACCTGGGCCCGGCCGCCCTGACCAAGGCCTACCGCTTTTATGCCGATTCGCGTGACACCGCTAACGAGGAGAGAAAAAAGCTCGTCGGCGGCGAAGACGGGGTCTACCGCTGCCACACTCTCTTTAACTGCGCCGAGGTTTGCCCCAAGAATATCGTGCCGACCTACTCGATCCAGAAGCTAAAAGGTGCGGCTTAGGTGCCACTTTAAGAACTGAACTAAGGCAGGCCCTAAATGATTTGTGAAAGCCACTAGTGTCGTTAAAACAATTTTATTTTTCTCTATTTTTCTTTACCTAATCTTAAATTCTTGATACAATGGTTCATCGGCAGGGTCTATTGGCAGGTTGTTTGGGAAATTTCAGTGATTTTGCCTAAAGAGGAGAGATCATGATAACCAAAAAAGAGCTTGATAAAGCCATCACCATCGGCAAAGAATTCGGGATAGGCAAACTTTATCTATTTGGCTCTTCATTATATAAAAGCCCGGCAAAAGCCAATGACTATGATTTCGCAGTGGCCGACATCGCCCCCGCCAACTTTTTTTCTTTTTACGGCAAGCTCCTAATGTCCCTGTCGAAAAACGTTGATTTAATTGACGTCACCGGCAGAAAAGGGAAATTCATCAACCTCATTCTTAAAGAAGGAAAAATTGTTTATGACAAAGGATCAGATTAAGGAATCTTGCGAAGCGGAATTTGAAAACATCGACGCGACATTGGCCGAACTCGCCTTGATCGCCAAACCAGATAAACCCGCCTATTCCACGGGAGAGCTGGCCGCCCTCGCAACCTTTATTCATAACTTTTACAGCGGCATAGAAAATATCCTAAAGAGAATGCTGGCTCTAAAAAAGAAAAAAGCAAAAGAAGGGGCCGCCTGGCATAAGGACCTCCTAAACGCTTCCGTTGAGGCAGGCATTATTTCCCCCGATCTTCGCGTCATTCTGGCAAAATATCTCTCTTTCAGGCACTTTTTCATCCACGGGTATGGATTTGCCCTTAAATGGGAAGCGCTCCAGCCACTGGTTACCAATATTGATAGCACATTACAGGACTTTAAAACTTCGATCAATAAACAGTTTGAGAAATAAGATATAATTTATAGGTATAAGAAATAGTAATGGATAACAAAAAAGTCTACATCGCCGCCACCCGCCAAAATGACGGAAAAACCATCGTCTCGCTCGGCCTCTTTGCCGCCCTAAGAAAGCGGCTCAAGAAGATCGGCTATATCAAGCCGGTCGGCCAGCACTACCTTGTCGTTAACGGCAAAAAGATCGACAAAGACGCCGTCTTGATAGACCAGGTCTATAACCCGGCCGGCAAACTGCCGGATATGAGCCCCGTCGCCGTCCCCCACGGCTTTACCGAGAATTATATCCTCCACGGCAACAAAGAAGTCCTCGTGCGGCGCATCAAAAAGTCGTTCCGCAATATCCAGAAAGAGAATAACTTTGTCCTGATAGAGGGAACCGGCCACGCCGGTGTCGGCTCGGTCTTTGACCTTTCTAACGCCGAGGTCGCCTCCCAGCTGCGCGCCAAAGTGATCATCGTCTCGATCGGCGGCGTCGGCAAGCCGATCGACGAGATCATGCTCAACAAGGCGATGTTTGACCAAAAAGGGGTCGAGGTGCTGGGGGTCATCATCAACAAGGTGCAGGAGAAAAAGTTCAAGAAAATAACCCGCTTTGTCACGGCCGGCCTGGCCCGCAAGAAGATAGAGGTTTTAGGCGTTATCCCCTACCGCGAAGTATTATCATCGCCGACGATGCGCCAGCTCTTGGAAGATCTCGACGGCAAACTCCTGGGCGGCGAGCGAGGGCTTGATAACAATCTCCACCGCATGATCATCGGCGCCATGCCGCCGCACGAAGCGCTCGGTTATTTTGGCAAGGGAACTCTTTTAATTACCCCCGGCAGCCGCGAAGACCTCATCCTCGCCGCCTTAACCGGCAGTCTGGGCGGCCACGCCACCGCCTACGGCGTTTCGGGCATAATCCTCACCGGCCGGATCACCCCGCACAAGCATGTACAAAAAATAATCAGCGGCTTTGATATCCCAACGGTACAGGTCAACGCCGACACCTTCTCGGTCGCTTCTTATATCCACGATTTGATCATTAAGATCCGCTCAACCGACACGGATAAGATCAAGGCGACGGAAGAGCTGATCGAGGAATATGTGGATGTCGACCGGATCATGAAAAAGCTAAACAGCTAAAAATACTTCGGGCTCGCCTTTTTATACTCTTTTTTGCTCCAGAGCAATTGATAATCATTAACAGCGATTACTTGAGCGATACGCCCGACACTCGACTCTAACTCCTGACGCGTTTTGCCGTGCGTCATGGCGTAGAGGTTATAGGCAAACCCGGGAAATCTCGGCCGCTCGTAACAGTGTGAGACTTCGTTGAAGGCGGCAATTTTTTCCCCGATCTCATCGACTTTATCATCCGGCACGTTAAAGACGACCATGGCGTTAGCGGCAAACCCCGCCTCCTGGTGCTTGAGGATGGCGCCGTATTTGCGAATAATTCCCTCGGCCTCCAGCATCTTCACGCCCGCGATCAGCTCCGGCTCGGAGAGGCCGATCTTTTCCGCCAGCAGTTTAAAAGGGGTTTCAACAACAGGCAGGTCTTCCTGCAGGATCTTTATGACTTCACGGTTCATAGCGCGAACCTCGCGTTGATCTTGAACTTTTTTGTCATCGGCAAAAGATAAATTTCCCCGAGGCCGCTTTTGGCTTTAATTTCCGCCACGATCGCCTCGAGCCTTGTCTTGTTCTCGCAGGTCAGCGTGAACCAGAGGTTAAA
>JAGVQF010000032.1 GCA_020051815.1 Candidatus Saganbacteria bacterium
CTGACCGCCGCGGGCACCAGGCCCGAAACATCGCCGCCGAGGCCGGCGATCTGTTTGACAAAGCTTGAGCTCAAATAAGAATAGCGGTAATCGGTCATCAAAAAGACCGTCTCGATCTCCGGCGCCATGCGGCGGTTGGTCAGCGCCATCTGGAATTCATAGTCAAAATCAGAGACTGCCCGCAGGCCGCGCACCACCGCGCCGGCCTTTTTCTTTTTGACATATTCGACCAGCAGGCCGTCAAAGCTTTCAATGGAAACGTTGTCGCACGGCACGGAACTTTTAAGCATGGCCATTCTCTCTTTGAAGGAAAAACGCGGTTTCTTGTCCGGGTTTTTGATGACCGCGACGATCACCCGGTCAAACATGCGGGCGGCCCGCTCGATCACGTCCAGGTGGCCGTTGGTGATCGGGTCGAAACTGCCGGGATATACTGCAATTTTCATTTTAATTTATAAAACCCAAGGATCGTCTCGCCGTAGCGAGCTTCCCGGAAACGCTCTAGGGCGCCAAAACTTCCCGCCACAACCTGCTGACGGCGATACTCGGCGATCAGGATGCCAGCCATGTTCAAAAGCCCCGACCCGGCGATCAGCCCAAGACATTCAACAAGGACCGGGTCATCATAGGGCGCGCCCAGATAAATGTGATCGAACCGCGCTCCTTTGCCGTCGAGCAGTTTGATCGCGCGCGGCACGTCCATCGAGAAAACCTCGGCCCGGTCGCCCAAGCCGGTCAACTCCAGGTTCTGCCGGATCAGCGCCACCGCCGCGCGGTTGTGCTCGACAAAGCTGGCCGTTGCGGCGCCCCGCGAGAGCGCTTCGATCCCGACCGCGCCGGTGCCGGCAAAGAGATCGAGAAAACTCGAGCCCCCGATCCTGGCCGCCAGGATATTAAAAAGCGCGCCGCGGGCCTGGTCAGTTAAGGGCCGGACTCCCCGAACCTGCCGAGGGGTTTTCAACCTTATGCTTTTGGCTTTCCCAGCGATTATGCGCACTTTCTGGATCTCTTTCGATCAAGTCCTGGGCCGCCGCGCGCGCCGCCTGCAGGATTTTCTCGTCCCTTATTATATCAGCCACCCGAAAGTTTGGCAAACCGGACTGGCGCGCCCCCAGCATCTCGCCCGGGCCCCGCAAACGCAGGTCGGCTTCGGCGATCTTAAAGCCGTCGTTGGTCTCCTGCATCGCCTTCATGCGCGCCCTGGCCTCGGCCGATTTGGCCTCGCCGATCAGGAAACAAAACGATTGTTCGCTCCCCCGCCCGATCCGCCCCCGCAGCTGGTGCAGTTGGGAGAGGCCAAAGCGCTCCGCGTGCTCGATCACCATGACGGTGGCGTTGGGCACGTCGATGCCGACCTCGATCACGGTCGTGGCGACCAGGATGTCGATCTCTTGGTTCAGGAACTTTTTCATCACCGCGTCTTTTTCTTCGCTTTTGAGGCGGCCATGCAGCAGGCCGACTTTTAGTTCGGGGAATATATCGTTTTTCAGGCGCGCCGCCTCGTCAACCGCCGCCTTAAGATCTAGCTCTTTGGACTCTTCAACCAGCGGGCAGACGAAAAAGACCTGGCGCCCTTCTTTGACCTTGAGCCGGATAAATTCATACGCGTCACTGCGTTTGTTTTTCGGCACATAGTAGGTCTTGACCGGCATACGGCCGGGCGGCAGCTCATCGATGATCGAGCGGTCAAGATCACCGTATAATGTAAGGGCCAGCGAACGGGGGATCGGCGTGGCGGTCATGACCAGGACATGGGGGCTGTAACCCTTTTTGATCAGCTTGGCCCGCTGGTGGACGCCGAAGCGGTGCTGTTCGTCGATCACCACCAGGGCCAGGTTCTTGAACTTGACCTTCGATTCAAGCAGGGCGTGAGTGCCGATAACCAGGTCGACGTCAAAAAGCTCCGCCCTTTTTTTATCGGTGGCGGTCGCCGAAGTCAGGATCGCGACTCTGAACAGCCCCTCGAAGAGTTTGGCCAGCTTGCCGTAGTGCTGCTGGACCAGGATCTCCGTTGGCGCCAGTATCGCGGCCTGATAGCCGTTCTTGACGGCCAGAAACGCCGCCAGGGCGGCGACGATCGTTTTGCCGGAGCCGACATCTCCCTGGAGCAGGCGGTTCATCGGCCGGCCGCTATTGAGATCGGCCATGATATCATCGAGCACCCGATCCTGGGCGGCGGTAAAAACGAACGGGATCAGCCGCCTGAATTCATCAAGCAGGGCCGGCTCGCCCGCGATCGCCCACCCCTTCAACTCTTCCTTATATTCTTTGCGCTTGAGCAATAAACCAAGCTGGAAGATGAACAATTCCTCAAAGGCCAGGTACTCCCGCGCGGCGGCGATACTTTCCATGTCGGCCGGCTCGTGCAGGGTCAAGAGCGCCTTTTTCTCCTGCTCGTTCTCTATCTCGTCAAGATAATTCTCGATCACGGTCTTGATGACCGAGCGCAGTTTTTTGTGATAGAGCCCTTCGGTCAGGGGATAGCGCGGCACGACTTTCAAGTTCTCGCCGGTGTCGATCTCAAAATCGCGCACCAATAACTGCAAAATATGGTCATAATCGGAAACCTCGACCTTGCCCGAAACAATTAGACGCATCCCCGGCCGCAGCAGATTTTTGAGGAACGGCTGGTTAAACCAGACCAACTGCAAGGTCGCCGTCCGGTCGGTTAAATAAACCTTGAGGACAGAGAAGCGGCTGCGGGTCGGCGGTGCCTCGACTTTTAGTATTTCGCCTTTGACGACTTCCAGGGCGGCCGGCCGCACCTCGACCAGCGGTTTGATCTGGCGGCGGTCTTCCCATTCGCGGGGAACAAGATATAGGAGGTCTTCGACCGTAAAAACGCCCAGTTTAGCAAAAATTTGGGCGAGTTTCGGGCCGACGCCTTTGACGTATTGGATCGGGGTATCGAGCTTACGGTTTGACATTTGCTTGATTTTATTTTATCATACTAATGTATGGCAAAGAAATGCGTTAGTTGCGGCAAAAAACCTGTGATCGGCCACGCGGTCTCTCACTCCAACAAAAAGAGCCTGCGGGCCTTTAATCCCAACCTGCAAAAAGTGAATATCGTTTTGGCGGGTAAAAAGATCAAGGCCTACGTCTGCACCAAATGCCTCAAAGCGGGGAAAATCGTTAAGGCTCCTCTGCGCGCTTGAAATATTAAAGGCAAGCAATTAAATGGGCGAAAACGGCAAAAGAATCGTCAGTAAGTTAAGCATTTTAGGCGGTAAACCGGTTATTAAAGGCACAAGGATAAGCGTCAGCTTGATCCTTAATCTAACCGCTCACGGCCTGGGCGCTGGAGAAATAGTCAAAGAATATCCTCATTTAAAAGAAAGCGATGTTTTCGCGGCGCTTGAATACGCCGAAAAAGTTATTGACAAAGAGAAAATTGAAGGCCTAAAGATCTCTAAATGACCGGCTTTCTCCTTGACGAAAACCTCTCAAGCAGCACAAGGGATTTTCTGATCGGGCTTGGCTACGACGTTAAAAGCGTGGCCGATTATAAAATGCTCGGCTGCGCGGATTATAATGTACTGAAAAAACTGGACAGCTAAACTCAGGGGCAGTTTTCTCCAAAACTGATAAAATAGCAATAGGAGGGACTGAAAATGAGTAAAAGGCA
>JAGVQF010000100.1 GCA_020051815.1 Candidatus Saganbacteria bacterium
AAACCTCTTCCAGCCTGATCTTCCCCTCATACAAAGCTTTACCCACGATACAGCCCTCGACGCCGATCTCTTTTAATTTTTCGATGTCCTCTTTGGTGGCAATGCCGCCCGAGGCGATGACGGCGACGCCGACCGCGTCAACGAAGGTCCTGACACTTTCAATGTTGGGGCCGGTCAGCATGCCGTCGCGGTTGATCTCGGTGTAGATGAACCTTTTGACCCCCAGGCCGATCGCTTCTTTGGCCAGGGTCAGCACGTCTTTTTTGCTGACGTACATCCAGCCCTCGGCGGCGGCAAAGTTGCCCTTGGCGTCGATGGCCACGGCGATCCGGTCGTCGAACTTTTCGCAGGTGCTGGAGAGGAGGTTGGGGTTCTTGATCGCCGTCGTGCCGAGGATGATCCGGTCGGCGCCAAAGCCGATCAGGTCGGAGATGGTCGTCTGGTTCCTGATCCCGCCGCCGACCTGGACGGGAATGGCGATTTCTTTTATTATTGTTTTGATGATCTCGATGTTTTCCGGCGTGCCGGTGCGCGCCCCGTCGAGGTCAACCACGTGCAGGCGTTTGGCGCCCAGCGACTCCCATTTTTTGGCGACTTCGACCGGATCGGGCGAGTAGATGATAGGGGTTTCGTAGCGGCCCTGCTTGAGCCGCACGCACTTGCCGCCGAGGATATCGATCGCTGGTATTACTTCAAACATTTTCTTGTCTCCAGTCTCGAGTCACGGGTCACGAGTCAAAAAATTAATGGCAAAGATTGCCGAAATTCTTTAACAACTTGAGCCCGGCTTCGCCGCTTTTTTCCGGGTGGAACTGGATGCCGTAAATATTGTCTTTCCAGACCGCCGATACGAATTCTATCCCATAATCGGTGCGGGTTGCAACTATCATTTCGTCTTTGGGTACGGCATAGTAGGAATGGGCAAAATAGAACATCGTCCCTTCCTCGATCCCTTCAAAGATCGGGGCCTTGTGCTTAAAGAGGAGACGATTCCAGCCCATATGAGGGATGCTCAAGCTGGCCCAGGGAGAGCCGGCAAAGGCGAACTTTTTGACGGATCCCGGCAGGATCGCCAGCCCCTTGGCTTTGCCTTCTTCAGATGATTCGAACAGATGCTGCATCCCGAGGCAGATGCCGAGGAAAGGTTTGCCCAGCGCTATGGCTTCTTCAACCACGCCCTCAAGCGATTGAGTACGGAGTTCGGAGATGGCCGAGTCAAATGACCCAACGCCGGGAAAAACGATCCCTTTGGCGCCGCGGATCGTGTTCTTGTCTTTGGTGATCTCCGCGTCGACGCCGACTTTTTGGAAAGCTTTCTCGACACTGCGCAGGTTGCCGGCCCCATAGTCGATGATCGCTATAGACATATCGCGACGGCCCCGAGGACCCCGGATTCCGAACCGAGTTTGGCGTTAACGATCTTAACGCTCTTGGCCGGCAGGGTGAGGGCGTAATCCCTGAATTCTTGCCTGATCGGGTTTAAGAGCAGCTCGCGCATCTTGGAGACGCCGCCGCCCAGGATGACCATTTCCGGGTTAAAAATATTAACCAGGTTGGCTATCCCGATGGCCAGATAATGGGCGGTGACCGCGATCACTTTTTGCGCCTTCTTGTCTCCCTGCCGGGCGGCCAGCTCGACAGAAATAGCGTCCATGCCCGCTCTCTTTTTTATCGCCGAGCCGGAAGCCAAAGCTTCAAGGCACCCAACGTTGCCGCAACCGCAAACGTAACCCTTTGAATCTATGACCATGTGGCCGAATTCACCGGCGGCACCGATCGCCCCGCGATAGATCTTCCGGTCAATTATGATCCCGCCGCCTATGCCGGTTGAGATCGTCATGTAGATGAAATGGCGGGCCTTTTGGCCTGCGCCGAAATAGGCCTCGGCCAGGGCGGCGCAGTTGGCATCATTATCCAGATGAACGGGAACTTTGAACTCCTTCTGCAGTATCTTCTTTAAATTGACCTCTTTCCAGCCGGGGAGGTTGGGGGGCTCGATCACGATCCCTTTTTCATAAAGGATGGGGCCGGGGACGCCGATGCCAAGGCAGGATATTTTGACCTTTTGGCCGCGAATCAGCGTGTAAACGGCTTTTTTGATGTTATCGATGACCTGTTTTTGGCCCTTTTGGGCTTCGGTGGGGATATTGACGTCGGTTATTATCTTGCCTTTCGCATCCGCGAGCGCGGCCTTAATTTTTGTCCCCCCGAGATCGATGCCGATTATCATCTGTACACTTCTTTCCGATGAGCAATCCGCAGGATCATGATGATCAGCTGATCTCTCTCAAAACGATAGATGATACGATAGTCGCCGACCCTGACTTTGCGTCTCCCTTTTAGATCGCCATGAAGGAAATCTCCCAGACCCGGATTGAATCCCAATTGCGAGATAGCATTGGCGATCAACGCCGCGGTTCTCGGATTGCCCTTTTTGATCCTGGCAAGCTCTTTTTTGGCCTGATTCGTTAAGAGGAGATTATAACCGAAGGGCACGCTTGACATCCTCCCAGCGATAAACATTTCCTTTTTTCGTTTCATCTTCGGCTTTTTTAAGCTCATTTGATTTGAGGATGTCTTGGTCTTCAAGCAATTCTTGGTAATTTTTCAACAGCCATGAATAATCTTTAAAATCGATAAGGACCTTGGAATGCATAAGTTTTTTTAAAATTTCCGCCTGTTTCTTTGTCATCATTTCACCTCAATACTATGTTAACATTGCCGATAATAACGGTCAATAATGCTGTATCACGAAACAAGAACTAATCCCTTTATAAATTTACGGTAATCGCGGTAATCAAGTTTCCCGCTGATCGGTTTTAAAGATCGGCGATGGGTAAGACCGGTTATCAACGTCTTGAAATGGGTGAACCAGAGCCGCGCTTTGTTGAATTGGGCTTTTGGGGCCTTTTTCTGCCAATTGATGCCGTCGTTCAGCAAGATCTCCAGCCAGAGAAGTTCCTTTGCCTGCCGGTTCTTAACCGCCGCTTCAAGCGTTTCACAGCCGGTGTATTTGGGTATGATCTTCAGCCTGTTCTTCATGACAGAAGTATATCAGGGGCTTGACAGCCTGACAACCCCCATGTTATTATGTTAGCACTCGATTGTGATGAGTGCTAATAATTAAAACAAGGAGGTGAGTTAGATTATGGTAAGCAAGAAACTGACGCCGATCGGCGACCGGGTGGTCATTAAACCAGCGCCGGAAGAGCAAAAGACAAAGTCAGGGATCGTCCTGCCCGATACCGCCAAGGAAAAGCCGTCCGAAGGGACGGTCGTGGCGGTCGGCACCGGCCGGATCCTCGATAACGGGCAAAAGGTGGCCATCGAAGTGAAAGTGGGTGACCTGGTCATCTACAGCAAATACGGCGGCACCGAGGTTAAGATCGATAGCGAAGAGTATATCATTTTGGCCGAACGCGATATTTTAGCGACGAAAGGATAAATTTAAGGAGGTGACTCGAAATGGCAGCCAAAGAAATGATGTTTGGAGATGAAGCGTGGCGGAAGCTCGAAAAAGGTGTTTCCAAAGTCGCCAACGCAGTTAAGATCACGCTCGGCCCCCGCGGCCGCAATGTGGTGCTCGAGAAAAAGTGGGGTTCGCCCACGATCACCAATGACGGGGTTTCGATCGCCAAAGAGATCGATCTGGAAGACCCGTACGAAAACATGGGCGCCCAGCTCCTGAAGGAGATCGCCAGCAAGACCAATGATATCGCCGGCGACGGCACGACCACGGCCACCCTGCTCGGTCAGATCATTTTCCGCGAAGGATTAAAGAATGTGGTCTCCGGGGCCAACCCGATGTTCCTCAAAAAAGGGATCCATGAAGGGGTTGAGGCCGCGGTCGCTTTGTTAAAGAAACAAAGCCGGTCGGTTGAGACCAAAGAAGCGATCGCCCAGGTCGCATCGATCTCGGCCAACAATGACCCGGAGATCGGGGAACTGATCGCTAACGCGATGGAAAAAGTCGGCAAGGACGGGGTCATCACTGTCGAGGAATCAAAAGGGATCGAAACGACCCTCGAAGTGGTCGAAGGGATGCAGTTCGACAAGGGCTACGCTTCGCCGTACATGGTGACCGACCGTGAACGGATGGAGTGCGTGCTTGAAGACGCTTTTATCCTGATGACCGACAAAAAGATCAGCGCGGTCAAGGACCTCTTGCCGTCGCTCGAGAAAGTCGTTCAGGCCGGGCGCCCTTTGCTCATCATCGCTGATGAGATCGAAGGCGAAGCGCTGGCGACACTCGTCGTCAACAAGCTGCGCGGGACACTTAACGCGGTAGCGGTCAAGGCTCCCGGCTTCGGCGACCGGCGGAAAGCGATGCTCGAAGATATCGCGGTCCTAACCGGCGGTGAAGTTATTGCCGAAGAGAAGGGTCTCAACCTGGAAAATGTCAATGAGGCCTGGTTCGGTAAAGCCAAGAAGATCGTCGTCCGCAAGGAAGATACCACGATCATCGAAGGGGCGGGCGCGTCCAAAAGCGTTAAAGAGCGGATCTCCCAGATCAAGAAGGAGATCGACCTGTCCGATTCTTCGTATGACAAGGAAAAACTGCAGGAACGCCTGGCCAAGCTCTCGGGCGGTGTCGCGGTCGTCAAGGCCGGCGCCCCCACCGAAACCGAGCTCAAAGAGAAGAAGCATCGGATCGAAGACGCTCTCTCCGCGACTCGCGCGGCGGTGGAAGAGGGGATCATTGCCGGCGGCGGTTCCGCTTTCATTCATATCATTCCGGATATGGAAAAAGCTATGGCCGGTGCGACCGGTGACGAAAAAGTTGGACTGGCGATAGTCCTTAGGGCGCTCGAAGAGCCGCTCAAGCAGATCGCGACCAACTCCGGCTGGGAAGGCTCGGTCGTCGTTGACCGGGTCAAGAAGGAAAAAACCGGGATCGGTTTTGACGCCCAGAAACTTGAATATGTCGATATGTTCAAGGCCGGGATCGTCGATCCGCTCAAGGTGACCCGTTCTGCCCTGCAGAACGCGGCCTCCATCGCTTCCATGCTCCTGACCACCGAAGTTCTGGTGGCCGAGAAGCCGGAAGAGGACAAGCCCAAAATGCCGGCCATGCCTCAAGGCGGCGGGTATGAGGGGATGATGTAGTCGGATAGATCGATAGTTGATGGATTGATAGAGAGGGCCGGGGGACTTGCCTGACGTAGGCAGGAAACCCGGCCCTTTTCTTCCTCACCCGCTGGCACAAACCGTCCTCCCTCTCCATTTTCCCGATGCTTCGATCGGGATCCCGAAGCATTATATATTATATGGTCATCGGGACATGGAGAGGGGAAGACAATTGTATTCCCCTTCTCCCTCTGGGAGAAGGGGGCAGGTTAAACGCCAGCGGATGAGGGCTGTGTCAGGTTGACAAGCCCCGGCCAGGTTGCTATAATTTAGGTGTTAAAAAGTGGGAAGAACTCCCACTTTTTGTCATTTTTTGATGTATTAGAGAAATGAGTTTTACGAGTATTTTCGGGAGGCGTTACATTTTATGAAGATCGAACATTTTAACGAGATGCTGGGAGAGATCCAGCGTGAACGCGGCATTTCTAAAGATGTGCTGGTCGAGGCCATCAAGGCCTCCCTTCTTTCCGCTGCCAAGAAGAAATTCCCCGAAGGCGAAAACCTCGAATGCCGGATCACCGATGACGGCGAGGTCAAGATCTACCGTTTGGCCGAAAATGAGGAAGAAGACGTTACCCCGCACGATTTTGGGCGTTTTGCCGCCCAAACCGCCAAACAGGTCATCATCCAGCGCCTGCGCGAAGCGGAAAAGACCGAGACCTTTGACGAATTCACCAAAAAACAGGGTGAGCTGATCACTGGTATCGTCCAGAGAAGGGAATATGGCGGCTATCTGATCAATCTCGGCCGCTCCGAAACCGTCCTGACGCCCCAGGAGCAGATCCCGGGCGAGAACCTGCGCGAAAAGGACCACGTTAAGCTTTACCTTGTTGAAGTCAGAAAAACGCCGAAGGGCCCCATGCTCATTATTTCGCGTTCTCATCCCAACCTGGTCAGAAAGCTGTTCGAGATGGAAATACCCGAGATCAAAGAAGGGGTGCTCGAGATCAAGGGGATCTCCCGCGAGCCGGGCAAG
>JAGVQF010000072.1 GCA_020051815.1 Candidatus Saganbacteria bacterium
ACTGGATTGATATTTCCAGGGAAGAACGGTTATTTTGCGCTCATTTATATTGGCTGATAAAGAACGATGTTAATTTTTTTGTCGGCTGGTTGAACAGCAATAGCTCATTAAATCTTGATTCAGGTACGAACTGGGAAATCGCCTATGAGGTTTGTTTTTATCGTGATTTCAGGAAAGTAATTTTAAACCAGGGGGTCAGGAAAACGGAATACTCTCAGAAAAGAACGTTTGATCTCTGTTTGTTTTCCGAAAATAAGATCGTAATTATTGAGGCCAAAGCGGAAAAAGGGTTCAATAAACGACAGGTTGGTGATTTTATCAATGATAAACATATGTTGCCAAAACTGATAAAAACGCTAAACGAAAGCGACATTAAGCTTGTTGGTTTATGCTCTTCAAAATATATTGAGAATCTTCAGACAATGCGCCCATCTTTGCATAAAGACATAATTAATAGCTTTGATAAGATAATTAGCTGGAAAGAGCTATCTATGGTGTACATCGCTCAAGACAAGGATAGGGCGCTTCAGCGGGCGAACGAAGTGTATGGAGAGAGATAAATGACGGGTATAACAGATAAATATGATGGCTTAAAAAGACTAGTCAGGATTCGCAAACCCTTGTTCGATTCTTTCATCTCCATGCTCGAGAAAGAGACCTCCTGGCTCACCAGCCCGGCCAGCACCCGCTTCCACCTCAATCACGAAGGCGGACTGCTCGAGCACAGCGTTGGCGTGGCGGAAAATCTGCTGAAATTCAGAGCGGCGCTGGCGCCGGAGATCTCGGAAGAATCCTGCGTTATCGTCGGCCTGCTGCACGACGTCGGCAAAATCGGCATGCCGGGGAAGCCAAGATATCTTAAAAACGAGAACCAGTGGGAGATCAAGAACCGGGACATGACCTATATCGTCAATCCTGATGAAGTTTACATGAATTTAGCGGCGCGCAGTTTGTATATTATCGCCAAATATCTCCCGCTCTCGGATGCCGAAGCCCAAGCCATCCTTTACCATGACGGCCAGTATGTCGATTTCAATCGCGAAGTTGCCCACAAAGAGGAGCCCCTCACCCTCCTTGCTCACTGGGCCGATTATTGGACAGCACATATTTACGAGGAAGATCGAATCATTAAAGAAGATAATAACTACTTCGACCGACGGGGCTAGGCCGCCTTCTGGGGTAAAGTTATAATAAACGTCGTCCCGCTCCCCGCCTTGCTCCTCACCTTGATCGAACCTTTATGCTCTTCGATAATGCGCAGTGTGATCGGCAGGCCCATGCCGGTGCCGGTCACCTTGGTCGTAAAGAACGGGTCGAACAGGCTTTTTAAATTCTCGTCCGAGATACCGCCGCCGGTATCGGTCACTTCGATAAAGACGACCGGCGTCGGCCTGACCAGCTCTTCTTCTTCGCCCCAGACCATCTCCTCGCCTTTTTTGACGCCCTGGCGGGCGTGGATCTTGCCGAGCTTGACCACCTCGCCCACATCGGTCTTGACGATCATCTCGCCGCCTTTTTCCTGCATCGATTCGATCGCGTTCTTGATGAGGTTAACAAAGGCCTGGGAAAGCTGGCCGGCATCGCCCGAAACCTCGGGCAGCTGGGCCAGCTTCTTGGTCACGCGCACATTATACTTTTTGCATTCGCTCTCAAACAGGAGCAAGACTTCCTCGAGCAGGGAGTTGACATCCACTTTGGTCAGCTCGGGCTTCATCGGCCGGCCGAATTTGAGCAGGCTCTCGGCGATCCGGTTGATGCGCTCGATCTCATGCGGAATGATGGCGGAGAATTTTTCCCGGAATTCTTTATCGTCCCACTTCTGCTGAAGGAGCTGGGTAAAGGTGCGCAGGGAAACGAGCGGGTTCTTGATCTCGTGCGCCATGCCGGCCGCCATCGTCCCCAGCGAGGCCAGCTTTTCGGAAAGGATCAGCCGCTCCTGGCTGTCGCGCAGGTCGCGGGTCATCTGGTTAAAGGCCGTCGCCAGTTTGCCGATCTCGTCGTTGGAATCGACGGCGATGTGGTAGCCCAGTTCGCCCCGCGCCACCGCCTCGGTCCCTAACTTGAGCTCCTTGATCGGCTTTTCGATCGAACGCGCGAAAAAGATGCCGGTCAGGGCGGTGATAATGATCCCGAGAATGACAAAGAGCAGGGAGTTCGTCTCCAGCCGCCGCAATTCGTAATAAGCCCGGCCGATCGGCTCCTCGACCACGACACCCCAACCGAATTTTTTGACCGGCACATAGGCGCCGATCATCAGCTCGCCCAGTTCATTGTGAACCTCGGCGGCGCCGGTTAATCCTTGCTCCAGCCGACCGACCGCTTCGTTGGCCGTTAGCTTTTCGTTCTGGATGGCGCGTTTTTCGTCGGGGTGAGCGACCAGCCGGCCGGCCTCATCAACCACAAACGCGGTCACGCCGCCCAGCGCCTGGTCAGTCACCAGCGCCTGCAGCTGTGCCCGGCCGGGTTTCACTTTGGCCGCGGCGATCTTTTCGGCCAGGTTTTCGGCGGTTTTCAGGTAGCCGCCCTGGATGCTTTTTGAGAGG
>JAGVQF010000170.1 GCA_020051815.1 Candidatus Saganbacteria bacterium
CCGTCGGCGCCGGTCGGCCCGATCGCTCCAGTCGGGCCGGTTGATCCAATTGCTCCAGTTGGTCCGGTGGGACCGGTGATCACGCCGCCTTCAAGGCTTTGCGCTACAGCGGCCTGGAAAGCATAGGCGGCCGAGACGATCTGCGCCCTGGGGCTCAATTCTTCATCGCCGATAGAGACTTCAATGTAGCGGGCGGCGCCGCTAAAGATCTGCGCGGTCAAGGGGGTGGTTGCGCCGAGCAGGACGTTGAAAACCCCCTGGCTGTCGGGTGTCACGCTCTGGCTCTCCGGCCCCCAGATGAGATTGCCCGCAGTCGAAGCGTCATAAAGGCTGAAACTGACGGTCTTGGCCGTCGTGACAGGGCTGCCGGCGGCATCGGTCAGCCGGCCTTCATAGTTAATCGTGCCGGGAATGGAGCCCCAGCCCAGACCGATCAACGCAATCCCCCAGAAAATTATCAAGAATACTTTTTTCATCTTTATCCCTCCAAGCCGGTAATAATTTCCGGCGTGATCCTGTCTTCGCTTATAGAAATGGCTTTTGTGACGGCCGCGTCGCAAAGCTTGATCGCCTTCCTCGGGATGCCTTGCGAGATCTCGGCGATCTGCTCGAGCGCCGGGGCGGTGAAGGGATGTATGCCTTTGCCGCCGGCATTCTCGATCCGTACGGTTATCAGTTCCTTTAATTCTTCATAATTCAGCCGCTCCAACGCGACGGAGAGGACCAGGCGCTCATAAAGCGGCCTGATCTCATTCTTGAATTTATCATTTGTTTCCGGCAAACCGGCCATGACCAGTTTGACCTCGTCGAGGTCGCCCAGCGTGCGCAGCGGCCGCTCGATGTCGATCGAAAATTCGTGCGCTTCGTCCATGAGCAGGACCAGGCTCTTGCCCAGCTTGCGGCGCAGTTTGTCCAGATGGTAGATGTCATAATCGGACACGTCTTTTGGATTGACCCCTAATTCCTGAATGACCAGCCCGATGATCTGGCTGAATGATTGCGGCGGCCGGGGGATATAGACCGCGTAGGATTCCTGTTTCAGATAATTGGTCAGCCAGCGCAGTAAAGTGGTCTTGCCGACGCCGAGCGGCCCGGTGATCAGGATATGGCCGCTGCGGGCCGCCACTTTTTCCAATATCTGTTTGACTTCGTTGCGGTAGCCGGTAAAAAGTTCGGGGTGGATATCGAGCGTAAAAGGATTTTTGCGCCAGCCGGTCTTCTGGAACCAGATCTTTTGTTCCCTGGAGATCGAAACGCGCAGCTTGGCGCCGATCCAGGCGCCGCAATTGGGGCAGATATCGGTATTGGGCGAGATCCGGGCGCCGCAGTTAAAGCAGGCTTCGATTTTTTTCGGCGCGGGCGGGCGGTTTCTCCGCTGGCGCAGGGCGCTGCGGATAAGCCAGGAAACGAGCAGGACGAGGGCGGAAAGGCCAACGGACAGAGCGGCCAGCGAGAGCCAGAAATAACGCTGCTTGAGATCCAGCGCCGCTTTTATTTTTGCGCGCGTCTCGGCCAGGGCCAGGGCGGCTTCGACATTATTGGGGGAGATGGCCAGGATATCGTTATAAAGCGCTTCGGCCCCCGCCAGATCATCCCGGCTCAATAATAATTTTGCTTCGGCCAATTTTTTCTGGGTCGCTTCGGCCACCGCCTGTTTATCTTGCCTGATGCTTTTGAACAATTCCCGGGCTTGCATGAATTGAGGGTTAAGCTTCAAGCTGGCCTGGAGCTCGTCGATGGCCTGATCAAAATAGCCGAGCAAATAATGCTCGGCCGCCCGGTTAAAATAGTCCTGCGCGCTTAGTGAGCGATCGGCGGCCGCCGAGGCGACGGTCAAGAGCAGCATCAGGCAGGCAGAGGCCAAAGACTTATTTATCACAATGTTACCTCTTTCGCTTTGATGACTTCTTCAAGCCGGTAATAGATGCCTTTGAGCGCCGTGTTGCCCGGATCGATCCGCAGCAATTCTTTAAGTCTGGTCTTGGCCTGGCTATATTCTTGGGCGACGAGATGGGTGCGCACTATCTTGATCAAACGGACTTTGAGCTGGATAGCTTGTTCTTTTGTTTGGCGGGCGATCGGCCTCTTTTTTGGCTTTGGTTTTTCTTTGGCGGCCGGTCTGGCGGTTATGGCCGGCGCTTGAGCTACCGGCACGACCGGCTCTATTTCGGCTCGCGGCTCCGGAGCGGTTTCGGCCCTGGCCGGCGGCCGGCTGGCAGTTTCTTTTGTCCCGAAGCCGATCAGTGTAACGAGGGACGGTTCGCCGATGAAAAAGATGCCGGTCTGGCCCTCATATGATTTACCTTCGACGTCGGTGGCGATCAAGACGGCGCGGTACTGTCCTTTCTTGAAGCCGTAAGGCACTTCCCAGAAGCCATGCCAGGTGTGGGTGCGCCGTTCAAAATCGAGATCGAGCCGCTGGCCGTCGGGCGTTTGGGCGATCACGGAGACGACGTTCGACGGCGAGGCGGCTACGATGTGGACAAGGTCGCCCGGCAGATAGGCCTTGACCCTGTCATCGATCCGGGTCGTTGCCTGGTTGTCCAGCCCCGCCGCCGAGAGCGTTAAGAGCGGCCAGAGCATCAGGGCCAGGCAGAACTGTCTTTTCATCAATGTGTTTCTCCGGTCAGCGCATATCTGGGTTCGCCTTTATAAGAGATCGAGATGAAACTGGTGGCCAGCGCCGGGTCGCTGGAGAAGGCGTGATAGGCGTAATCAAAACGCAGGCCGAAGGCGCCCAGAGAAAGGCCCAGCGTCGGGTTCCAGCTAGTTTTTGAGGCAGTGGCCGCGTCAACGCTTTGATCAAGCCCGGCCCGCAGCAAAAGATTTTCATTGGCTTTCCATTCCGCGCCGCAGTGGCCGGTGATCGGGCGGCCGCTCTGGGCCGGCAGGTCGAGATCGAAGGCGAGGAGGAGATTGCCGTTGAGCGGTTTTGGCTTGATCGCCACACCGAGCTTGTTTAAACTGGAGACCATTTCTTCGGCGCCGCTCTGATATCGGATCACGCCGCCCAGCTCCACCGGCAAGAAATTCTGCCGGTTATAACCGAAACTTAAGTAAGGCGTGGCGACATATTTGACGCCGAAGTCGGCGCTCACGCCCGTGGCATTCTGGCTCACGCCGCCCGACCAGCCGCGGCTGTAGTATTTGGCGTTGAGGCCAAGATAGACGTTGCGCCCGTAATCGAAAAAGGTGGCCAGCGGCGTGCCGAAAGTCAGGACGAGAAGATTATCGTGATAATCGGAGAGGAGAAAAGTCGAGCCGACCGGCGTTAAGACCTGGCTGGCGCCGGTCGAGATGTAACCGGCGCCAAAAGTCCCATACGGGACCGGCAGGGCGCCGGCAAATTCCATGTAATAGACCTCGCCCAGCAGGTTGGTGAACATCGAAATCAATTCGGGCCCTCTGATGCCGGCCAGCCCGGCCGGATTGATGAACGGGGCGTCG
>JAGVQF010000106.1 GCA_020051815.1 Candidatus Saganbacteria bacterium
CCAGGACAAAACCCAGGAAGTAACTGCCGGAATCGCCCAGGAAGATCGAAGCCGGGAAAAAGTTGTAGCGCAGAAAACCGAGCGCCGTGCCGGCCAGCGCCAGCATGAGCAGCGCCGCGCCCAGCTGATGGGTGCGCAGGGCCACCAGGAATAAAGTCGTAGCGGCGATCAGGATCACGCCCGAAGCCAGCCCGTCCAGCCCGTCGATCAGATTGACGGCGTTCGTCATCCCCACCAGCCACAGTAAGGTCAGCGGGATGGCGACAAAACCGAGCGGAAAAACGCCGCTGATGGGATTGGTGACAAAAGATATTTCCACGCCAAAATAGATCGCGACCCCCGCCCCCACCAACTGCCCGAAAAGCTTGGTCAGCGGTTTGAGCCCGCGAATATCATCAAGCAGGCCGACCAGGAGGACGATCGAGCCCCCCAGCAGGATACCGAGGAACGGATTAGGGTTGATCTTCATGCCATTCACCCCGCCCAGGAGCAGGCCAAAGAGCACGGCCACCGAGAAACCGAAAAAGATGGCGATCCCGCCGGTGCGCGGCGTGTTCTTGGTATGGACTTTTCTTTCGGATGGTCTATCGATCGCGCCGATTTCGGGGGCAAAACTGCGCACCATTGGGGTAAGTAGAATGGTTAAAATCAGGGCGATCAGGAAGGTTGCCAGGAACGTAAGCATTATGGAATAACATTATAGCAACTTTTTAAACCAGATTCAACCCGCCCTCACCCGATTTTGTTACTAACAAGTATTATCGTTTCTCGGCCCTCTCCCAATGGGAGAGGGGTTGTTTGTTTTCATAATATTTAAAGAAAGTCACTCAATCCTTCTCCCTCTGGGAGAAGGCGGGAAAAAGTAAATAAATGCTTAAAGAAAAATTGGATGAGGGCTGTATTTATGCTAAAATTATAATCATGCAGAACAGGATCATAGCGGAACTGAAAGAGAGCATTGAGACCAAGCAGGCAGTTATGAAATCGCTCGCCCCGCAGATCGAAAAAGCGGCCCGGGTGATGATTGGCGCGCTCAAGAATGGCAACAAGATCCTCTTTTTCGGCAACGGCGGCTCGGCCGCCGACTCCCAGCACTTGGCGGCTGAACTGATAAGCAGATTTCAGATGGAGAGGAAGTCCCTGCCGGTCATAGCGCTGACGACCGACACCTCAATCATCACCGCGATCGGCAACGATTACAGCTTCGATAATATCTTCGCGAGGCAAATAGAGGGCCTGACACAAAAGGGCGACATCGCTTTCGGCCTCTCGACTTCGGGCAATTCAAAGAACGTCGTAGCGGGGTTGGAGAAGGCCAAACAGCTCGGCTGTCAGACGATCGGCCTTGTCGGCAGCGGCGGCCGGATCGCCGAGATCGCTGATATCGTCATCGCCATCCCGTCGAAGAACACTCCGAGGATCCAGGAGTGCCATATCACGATCGGCCATATCCTCTGTTCGCTCATCGAACAGGAGCTATTCGGCAACAAATAATCGGGCGCTCGTTCTTCTAACTAATAATCATTGGGAGGAAGCCCGACGGTTAGATTTCAACCTATTCCTGCTTCCCCTCAATCTTTCTTATCGCCTCATCAGCCGTCCGGACAACAGATTCATCAGGATCGTCTCCTCTTAATTCCTTTAATGCCTCAAGGACTTTGGGGTCTGCAATTTCTCCAAGTTTAAATGCCGCCCAGCTCCGCATAAAATGTTCATCATCGTCCAACGCGTCAATAAGAATATCAATCGCTCGCGGGTCTTTTTTAAGTAATTCTGCTGCCGCATGATATATATCGTGAATCACACCTCTTGCATGCATTACAACATCTGGTTCAGAGTCTTCCATGTGAAAAAAACCATCGCCTCTTAGATCTTTTAATGATTCAAGCATTGATTCAAGGGCCTGGGCATCTGTGACTCGGGCATCAACAAAGCCCCCCAGAGCAAATACCGCCCATGCGCGAACATGCTTATTCTCATCATTTAAACAAGCAATAAGTGGTTTAATCGCTTGCGCGTGTTGAATTTTTTTTAGGGATTTTACCGCCCCCAGGCGGACACTCCATTCCTCATCTTCCAGGGTGGAAATAAGCGGCTCAACCGCTCGGATGTCCTTTATTTCACAAGCAGAGACAAGCCGCTGATTGCGGCCCAGAAGAGCGGAGACGACCTGCTGACGCGGCGCGCCAGCAGAAACCGAACCCCAAACCACCTGCCCGCCAGCAGCCAGAAAACGCCCAACCGTGGACTGAACCGAGGCCGGGAAACCCGAAGCCGAAGACCAAGCCGAGAAAATAACACCTGAAGCAGACTCCCCCTGCTCAACCAGCACAGAAAGGGCGTACTGATCAGCCCCAACTGCGCCGCCAGAGGCCACCAGGAAGCCACGAGCGCGGAAAGCCGAAACCAGCGAGGAAACAAACGGGGTAAAAGAAGCAGGCAGAGAACGGGAACCAACGAAACCAGCTAAACGAGACATATGAGCCACCTCCTATGAAAAAGATGAGATGGTACTAGCATTTTTTTCTTCCTGTCACCCGTAAGCGCATCTGCGAGGTAGATGTCGAGCAGATGCGCTGGAGGGCGCGGAGGAGGCAAAATATTACTCGATATTTCGAATATGATATTTTGCCGACGGAGCAGAGGGGCGTGAGCTACATTGGAAGCTGATAATGTATATCAGCGAACGACCCCTTGACAGGTATTAAAGAAAAAAATGCTATACTGGAAAAGCTGGAGAAAGAAAAAAGGGCATAAAAAGGCACAGAGAAAAGTGGCATTTAATTCGAAAGAGGCATAGAAGGCAATATTGTATTCCGATAGCGTCGATGCCACCTCCGACCTGCTGCGCAGACCTCCGGCGGAAG
>JAGVQF010000085.1 GCA_020051815.1 Candidatus Saganbacteria bacterium
ATATAGCTCAACAAGTCAATTCGCGTATGATATTCGCCGGTTTTTATATCGTCGAATCCTATTGGATGCAAATCCGCCGCATGTATGTTTCTTGTCAATTCACGCGCTTGATTGAATATTTCAATTTTTGTTTTGTGACTCGCAGTTGCGAGAAATCCTGCGACATCAGTGATGGCGGCAATGCGATCAGTTAATTTGGTGATTTTATTGGCATAACCAAGGGCCTTCTTTGAATTCCCCTGTTCAGCGTAATATTGTGATAAATAACCCAAGACCATTCCATATTCCTTGGAAGTTTTGGCGAGTTTTGCCGCAAGTTTTTCAGCGCGACCAATATTTTTGTCTACATTGAGCGCCTTTAAGAATGCATCAAACGTATCAGGCGATTGCTCTTCTCTATTTGAAGGCATGATTTGAATTAGCGCGCCTATGATTTGAGTCGTCAACATTGGTTGCCTCCTTCCCGCACTATTGGCTTAAAAAATCTCTTTTCCCCATAGGGCCACATTATTATATCGGCGGCTTTGTCGAAAATTTCACTTTTTTTCAAAATCATGTAGAAACATTTGCCGGTCAGCTCGCGTCAATTCTGATATTTTCTGTTTCCAACTCCTTAATCCTGTTGCGCCCCATCTCCCGGTTTCCAACCCCGAATCTCCAAATCTCCCTATCCCCCAATCCCAGTCCCCTATCTCCTAATCTCCAAATCCCAGTCCCCCAATTCCCTGATCTCCAAATTATGATATAATTCCCACCATGTCCAAAAAACTGCTGGCTTTATTATTCTTAGCCATTTTCTGCGGCGGCGCAGTTTTTGCGGCGAATAAGATCATTAATCTGCCTGATCCAAAAATTCTCGGCAAAATGTCGGTCGAGGAGTCGATCTTCCGGCGGCGGTCGGAGCACTCATTTCTGCCAAACGAACTGACAATGGACCAGATATCCCAGCTCCTCTGGTCAGCCCAGGGGATCACAGATAAGGGCTGGGGTTTTCGTGCCGCCCCCTCTTCCGGCGCGCTCTACCCCCTCACACTTTATATCATGAAGAAGGACGGCATCTATAAATACATCCCGGACGGGCATAAGCTCTCACAGATCTCTGGCCAGGACTCAAGACCTTCGATCGTGCGGGCGTCGCTCGGACAATCGTTCATCGGCGAGGCGCCGCTGGTCATTATTATCGCCGGCAATTACCGGATAGTCGAGGCCAAATACGGGCAGAGGTCTTACCGGTATCTGAACATGGAGATCGGCCACGTCGCGGAAAATATCGCCCTGCAGTCGGTCGCTCTGGGTTTAGTTTCGGTCACGGTCGGCGCTTTTTGGGATGACGTCGTGGCCAAAACCCTGGAGCTGCCGGATACCCAGGACCCCTTCTACATTCTGCCCGTCGGCTATCTTAAATCCGGCTCATAAACAATGAAGAGGAAACGGTTCGACAAGCTTCGCCTGCTCGCGATCCTGACGATTATTTTTGGGATACTTTTTTTCTACGCCAATATTTTCGTGCCCGGCTCGATCCCCAAATTCCTGCGGATCGGCGCCGCCCGCCGCCCGGCCACGATCCTGCTGCTCGGCACCGATATCACTTTCAACGCGGAAACGGGGAAAGCGATGGCTTCGGACGGGCGAACCGACAGCATCATCCTGATGCGGGTCGACCCGATCCGGCAGCGGATCGTCCTCTTATCCATACCCCGCGACAGTTTTGTCGAGATCCCCGGTTATGGCGCTAATAAAATAAACGCGGCCAATGTTTTTGGCGGGATCGACCTGATAAAAAAGACCGTAGAACAGCTGGCCGGGACGCACATCGATAATTACATCAAGGTCAACCCGGCAGCGGTAGTCAACCTGGTCAACCTGATCGGGGGGGTAAACATTTATATCGACAAAGACATGCACTATGTCGATCGCGCGCAAAATCTCTACATCAACCTCAAGCAAGGCTGGCATAAGCTCTCGGGCGACGAGGCCCAGGATTATATGCGTTTCCGGCACGACGCGCTGGGCGACATCGGCCGGACCCAGCGCCAGCAAAAATTCCTGCAGACGCTCTTCGTTAATTTTGCCCGGCCGACCAATCTTATTAAAGCCCCGCTGGCTATGGAGATCGCCCTGAAACACATCGAGACCGATCTCTCGCTCTCCAGACTGATCAGGCTGGTGAATTTTGCCCGGATGGTCTCGCGGTCGGATATCCTGACGATCACCGCGACCGGCGAAGAGGGCGTCTCGGACTATGCCGGCTCGATCCTCGTGCCGGACAAGAGTGAGATCCGGGGCATTGTTCGTGATTATTTCTGATAAGCCGCGATATGAGGCAGATTGCGGTATTTTTCGCTGAAGTCAAGACCGTAGCCAACGATAAACTTATCGGGGATCTTAAAGCCGCGGTAGTCGACCGGCACTTTGACTCTTCTGCGCGACGGCTTATCCAGCAAGGCGCAGATCTTGACCGAGGCCGGTTTTTTATTAGCGATAAAGCGCAGTAAATAATCGAGCGTGTAGCCGTAGTCGATGATATCTTCAACGATCAGAACGTCTTTATCGACGATCGGCAGGTCGATATCCTTCCGGATCTTTATGACGCCCGAAGAAGCCGTCCCCGCGCCGTAGCTTGAGACCTGGATAAAATCGACTGAAACGGGGATCGT
Source organism: Candidatus Saganbacteria bacterium (assembly GCA_020051815.1). Lineage (GTDB taxonomy): Bacteria > Margulisbacteria > WOR-1 > O2-12-FULL-45-9 > XYB2-FULL-48-7 > 2-01-FULL-53-15. Next base: position 2,658 of record JAGVQF010000085.1, read on the forward strand.
GAGGGCGCGCATCAGGTCGGAGAGAAAGACAAAAGCCCCTTTCAAGACGCCAATGAGGACCAGGTCTTTGCCTTTATAATCATGGGAGATCCGGCGCGCCAGCGCGGCGATCTTTTTCTTGAGCCGCGTTTCGGCGATTAAGACCTTGGTGCTTTCCATCTATTCAAAAAGATCGGCCGGTTTTTGCCTGACCGCATCGAAGAGCCCGCTCACGGTCAGCCGGAGTTGGGGAATAGAGGTTGCCGTCAGGAAAGCCAGTGCGGCAAAAGGGGAAGCAAGCCGGCAGCCGAGCCCTTTGACAGAGTCGGCCATGATCTTCATTTGTTCCGCGGCTGAATCAGGCGCTTTTTTTGCCTCAAATGGCAGTTTGATCTCCGCCATGATCATCCCGCCGGCCACGACCGATATCCCGCCCTCAAGCTGGGCCACGCGGCGGATGGCGGAAGCGATATCTTCATCGCTTTTGCCGACCGCGATGATCAGCCCCGGTTCGATTGAAAACGACTGGGCGACCGCCCCGCGGGTCAGGCCGAAACCCTTAACAAAGCCGATGCCGAGCTCGCCGGTCCCCTTCTCGCACTCAACAGCCGCTAATTTTAGGATATCCCGCTCCACGTCAGTCCCCGTGTATTTTATGACCGCGTCGCGGGTCAGCAGCCCGTCCGGCACAAGCTCGATCACCCTGACGTATTTTTTACTGCTTTTGAGCCGCAG
>JAGVQF010000067.1 GCA_020051815.1 Candidatus Saganbacteria bacterium
CTGCTTATGATAAGCGTGGGCGAGAGGCCGGATAACGTCGTGATCAAAAACTTCCCCGGCCGCGGCGATCTGCTTGATCGTCAGCCCGGAGACCGTCGGATTGTTCAGGATATGGCGGGCCAGGACATGCAGCGCTCCGGGGACGCCGCCGGCGTTTTCCAGGTCTTCCATAAAGTGATTGCCGCCCGGCCGGATACTGGCGATATGCGGAGTTTCACGGCTGATCTTGTCGAAGAGTTCGATCGGCAGTTTGATCCCGGCTTCGTGAGCGATCGCGGTCAGGTGGAGGACGGCGTTGGTCGAGCCGCCGAGCGCCATGTCGAGCCGGATGGCGTTTTTGAAGGCGTTCAGGTTCATGATCTTTCTCGGCAGAACGTTGCGCTTGACCAGCTCGACGATCTTCTGGCCGCTTTCATAAGCGATCATCTTCTTTTTTGACGAGACAGCCAGCGCGGTGCCGCAGTAGGGGAGAGACATGCCGAGCGCTTCGGTCGCGCAGGCCATCGTGTTGGCGGTGAACATGCCGGAGCAGGAGCCGGCCCCCGGGCAGGCGTTAAGCGTTAAATTATCAAGCTCGGCCTTGCCGATCTTGCCCTGTTTGTAGGCGGCTTCGGCTTCAAAGGTGTCATGGACGAGATCGAGGCGGGTCATTTTGAAACAACCGGACATCATCGGGCCGGCGGTCACGACGATCATTGGAATATTGACCCGGGCGGCGGCCATTAACATCCCCGGCGTGATCTTGTCGCAGGCGGTCAGGAGGACAAGCCCGTCAAGCTGGTGCGCTTCGGCCATCGTCTCCACTTCGTCGGCGATCAGCTCGCGCGAGGGAAGAGAATAATACATGCCTTTGTGGCCCATGGCGATGCCGTCGCAAATCGCCGGCAGGCCGAAGGTGAAGGAGACGCCGCCGCCGGCATGTATTCCTTTTTCGATCACCCGCTCAAGCGAGCGCATATCGACATGGCCGGGGACGAGGTCGGTAAAGCTCGAGGCCAGGCCGATGAACGGCTTGTCCATCTCATCCCTGGAGACTCCCGTCGCGTGGAGCAGCGACCGGCTGGGCGCCTGTTTTTTTATTTGGTTACTCCTCATTGCAAACCTCCTTGATCCATTTTAGAGCGCCCCGCGCCTCGTAGACTCCCTCTTTAACCTGCGGTTTCTTGGCATTGTTGCCCATGGACAGCAGATAGGCGACTTTACCGGCGCGGGTCTTGATGTTGGCAAGCCGCGTCTGCTTGAGCAGGTCCTCGCTCAGATATGGTGTGATGCCAAAAGAGCCCAGCCCGTGTATATCTTTCATTATTCTTTCTCCATGACCTGCGGCGGGATAAGCGTGACCAGGTCTTCCACGCTGGCGCTGGCAAAGAAATAGCCGATCAGCTTTTTGAACTGTTTGATATCTTCGCCGCCGCCGGGCTTCTTGTCGACGACGATCTTTTGCCCGTGCTGATCGTATTCAAAGACCTTAAACGAGGCGCCCGCTCCGGTCTGGTAGACCAGGACCCAGTGGCCGCCGTCGATCCCCAGGGCGATTTTACTGCCGTCGGGGAGGGTGATCTCCTCGTTACGGAAGGCTAGCGTCCCGACAAAATTGCGGTTTTCAAAGTCGACTTTTTCCAGATAATCGAGAATCTTGGTCATGGCCCGATTATACCGTAAATAATCGACAGGTAAAAGTGAAATTTTTGCAGGAAAAAGCCGATATATATATGTAGAGCCAGGGACCAGATCCTTTGAGCTCGAGGAGATAAGTTAAATGGTTTCGATGGTATCGAGAATACCGGCCAGAATTACAAGTGGTTTTCAGAAAATTGCCGATCTGTCAAAACATCCGGGACGTATTTCTGACCCCAAAATCATAGCGGGCAATATTGCCATAATGATCCCTCATCAGCCGGGATACTTAAGCAATATTCTTGTCGATGGGAGAATTCCTCGCGCTTATGTTGTCCCCGTTGCCACGTTTTTTAGAGAGGCGCACAACTTAGCCGATCTTACCGTTAATGATATTGCGTTAAAGCTTGTTGCCGAAGGAATAATTGATGAAAGTGCGGGCTTGCCGGAAGTTTCTTTGCCCGAATTCCGCCGAGAGATACTGACGAGCTGGGTTGCGCTGGAGCTGGCCAAGCAAACAAGATTTGGAGTTCGTTATGAGGCGATCAATACCGCCATTGAAGTGGTCTCCGATCTCAAGAGCAGCGAGGCAGAGCGACAGCAGGCAGTGATCAACGCGGTCGTCCAGGGCTTGGATTACAGCGAGATCCGCGACTATGAAGTTAATATGGCAGATGAAACGTGGCTGCATCTTAAGGCGCATGGCAAGCCGTTCCCTTCGCGTTTTGGCAAGCCCAGCCAGCCAGACCCGGGGGAGGTTAAAGCTGTTTTGAACCGCCTGCTCGCCGGGGGAATTGACGACCAATGGGTAAAAGAGGCTGATCAGCGGGGCCTTTTAACTTGGAAAAGGAACGGTCGCTACGCCATTTTACACGTTCTGAAACGCTCTCACTTTGAACCGGAACGGGTGCTCGAAGACCGGAAGCACTACGTTGGAGATTGTGAAGAGATGTTGTTCCTCGTCCTGGGGGATATTAAAAAACATGAAAAAATCCGTGCCTATCAAATATCCAACTGGGAAAACGATCTTCCCTTGCTGGCTGATGAGGAGAGATTTATCCGTATTTTGGCGCGAGCGTTAGCTATCGCCGACATTAATGCCGAGTCACAGCAAAAACTTAAAGATCAGGCCACGATCGATGATTTGACGCAAATCCCTAACCGTCGCGGCTTTAGGGAAAGAATGGAATTAGAATTTTCTCGTTCCCGCCGGTCGAGGAAAGATCCGCTGTCGCTGGTCATGATCGATATTGATTTCTTTAAAAAAGTGAACGACAACTATGGGCATGACGCCGGAGACGCCGTGCTGGTTCGCGTCGGCCAAGTATTGCAAAGAGTTTTTAAACGGTCGGGCGACTTTATCTCTCGCTATGGCGGCGAGGAATTCGCCGTCATTTTGCCTTTGACCAATGGATCGGGAGAATCAGCAGTCTCTCTGTCCGAGGAATTCCGCCGGGCGATCGAGGCGGAAGAGATAAGGGTGAAAGTGGCCGGGAAAGAGATCGCGATCAAAGTGACCGTAAGCATGGGAGTAACGACATACCATCCTGAAGATGAAAACTTCTCTAGCCCGGGTGAATTGATCTATGATAGCGACAATCGCCTTTATGATGCCAAAGCGGGAGGCCGCAATCGGATCGCGGTTTCTCAAAAGTAATGCGGGCCGCTACTAACTAACTTCCATTCCCTCCCTGCCGCGTGTTATAATTTCCCCATCATGTTGCGCTATATCACAGCCGGAGAATCACATGGCAAGGCTCTCGTGGCCATCTTAGAAGGCTGCCCGGCCAACCTGCCGCTCTCGCCCGAAGATATAAATAGTGATCTGGCCCGCCGCCAGGAGGGCTACGGCCGCGGGCCGCGTATGAAGATAGAAACCGATAAGGCCGAGATCATTTCTGGCCTGCGCAACGGCCAGACGATCGGCTCTCCGATCGCGATCCTCCTCCCCAACAAAAGCACCGAGCTCTTTAATGCCCCCTTCACCCAACTGCGTCCCGGCCACGCCGACCTGGCCGGCTCGATCAAATAC
>JAGVQF010000041.1 GCA_020051815.1 Candidatus Saganbacteria bacterium
CATCAAAAACAAAAACGCGGTCTTCATTAAAGACGATCAGCCGGTCGGCCAGGTGATGCAGGAACATCTCGCTGTGCGTGACGATAAGGACCGCGCCGGGAAAATCGTCGAGTGCCGCGATCATCGAGTCGCACGATTCGACATCGAGATGGTTGGTCGGCTCGTCAAGCAGGAGCAGATTGGTGGGGGAGAGAAGAATTTTGCCCAGCGAAACCCGGCTCTTTTCGCCGCCGGAGAGAACAGAGATCTTTTTGAGCGCCAGGTCGCCGGTGAACATCATTGCCCCGCAGGTCTTTCTGATATCGGTGTAGTTCATGTCCGGCCGCGTCAGGGAGAATTCTTTTTCGATCGTCAGGTTCTGGTTGAGCCGCTCGATATTCGTCTGGCCAAAATAGCCCAGCTGGCAGTCGGCGTGGCGGCTGATCTTTCCCTTGACGGGCTCAAGCTCGCCGGCCAAGAGGCGCAGGAGCGTCGATTTGCCCTTGCCGTTTTTGCCGATGACGCAGATCCGGTCCCTTTTGCCGATGTTGAGCGAGAGGCCCTTGATCAGGGTGCGCTCCGGTGTGTAGCCGAAAGAGATGTCGTCGACATGCATCAGGCGCTGGGCCTGGAAGGGCAAAGAATTGAACTTGAAGCCCAGTTCCATGACCTTGGCCAGTTCGGCTTTTTCACCCATCTTTTCCAGCGCCTTGAGGCGCGATTGGACCAGGCTGGCGCGGGCGGCCAGGGCGCGGAAGCGGTTGATGAATTCCATGGCGTCTTCGCGTTTTTTATTCTCTTTGCGGCGGGTCTTTTCATAAACCTCTTCTTCGACCGCGATCTGCTCGAAGAGCTTGATGGTATCGCCCTCGATCTTCTTGATCTTCTGGCGGTGGATGGCCATGGTGTGGGTCGTCACGCTGTTCATAAAATCCCGGTCATGCGTGATAAGCATCAATTCGTTCCCCCAGCGCTGGAGGAAGCGCGTGAACCAGCGGATCGAGACGATGTCGAGATAGTTGGTCGGCTCGTCGAGGAGCAGGAGATGCGGCTCGGCCAGCAGTACCTTGGCCAGGTTGAGGCGTACCTGGAAGCCGCCGGAGAATTCTTCGGGCGACTTGTAAAAGTCTTCTTCGCTAAAGCCGAGGCCCGAGAGGATCTTTTCGGCTTTCCAGGTCTGGTCCTTCTCCTCGGTTTTGAGGCCGAGGCAGGCTTCTTCCAGCACCGTCGGCTCGGCAAAGCGCAGCTGCTGCTTGAGATAGCCGATCGTATAGTTCTTGGGCAGGGCGATGCGCCCCTCGTCGGGCTTGACCTCGCCGGTGATCAGCCGCATCAGCGTGGTCTTGCCCGAGCCGTTGCGGCCGACCAGGCCGATGCGCTCGCCGCTGTGGATATTAAAGCTGATATCGTCGAGCAATTCCTGCCCGCCGAACGATAACGAGAGATCATTGATCTGCAGCATATAATAAATATAGCATAATAATTGGTCGCGAGTCACGAGCCGCGAGTCGCGAGTTTCTAGTTGCCAGTTCTTTTTCCCTGCCCGTATGTTATAATACAAAAGAGGTCGAACTTAATAGTTGATTGAATAATTAAGACTCTGCATCTTAGTTTTGTTGATATCCCCAGCGGATCTCTTCATCCTATTAATCGTAGAAAAAATATACAAAAAGGAATAAACACATGAAAAGCATATTTGTAGGTAACTTGCCCTGGTCAGCGACCGACGAAGAACTGAAAGCCAAGTTTTCAGAGTTCGGCAATGTTATGTCGGCCAGGATCATGATCGACAGAATGACCAACAAGTCACGGGGCTTTGGTTTTGTCGACATGGAAGACGGCGACGCTCAAAAAGCTATCGCCGGCATGAGCGGCTATAAATGGGGCGACCGTGAACTAACGGTTAACGAAGCCAAGCCCAGGACCGAGAACCGCGATGGCGGCGGTCGCCGGGATTTTAGTCGCTTCTAGTCGGTTTCTTGTTTATAATATAAGGCGTCCGAGTTTCTTCGGGCGCCTTATTCTTAGTGAGGGCTAATGTTAAAACCGGATCTCAATGTCGCCTTTGTCGGCAATTATTCCCCGCGCCTCTGCGGCATCGCCACGTTTACGACCGATCTCTGTGAGGCGACCGCCAAGATCCTTTCGCCGCGGTCGAATGTCTTTGCGCTCGCCGTCAACGACACGGGGCAGGAGTGCGCTTACCCGCGCCGGGTGGAATTTACCCTGCAAAAGAACCAGCAGAGCGATTATTATGAAGCGGCCAATTTTATCAACGCCAGCAACGCCGACGTGGTCTGCGTCCAGCACGAATATGGGATCTACGGCGGCTGGGACGGCGTTTATATCCTTTCCCTGATCTCCAGCCTTAGCGTGCCGGTGGTGGTGGTGCTGCACACGGTGCTCAAAAACCCCACCCCCAACCAGAAAAAGATCGTCCAGGAAATGGCCCAGCGGGCCGGCCAGCTGGTCGTGATGAGCGAGCTGGGCGTGACCCTGCTGCAGGAGGTCTACTCTGTCCCGGCCGAAAAGATCAGCCGGCTCTTTCACGGCACGCCAGATTTTACTTCGCTGGATAACAGCCACTACAAAAAACGTTTCCGGGTGGAAGGCAACCAGACGCTGTTGACCTTCGGCCTGCTCAGCCCCAACAAGGGTATCGAGACGGTCATTAACGCTCTGCCCCGGCTGGTCGAGGAATTTCCCAAATTGATCTATATCGTCCTGGGCAAGACCCACCCCAATGTCCTCAAGGAATACGGCGAAAAATACCGGTCCGGCCTGATCGCGCTCGTCGACAAACTGGGATTGCAGGAGCACGTCATCTTTGAGGACCGCTTTGTCAGCCTGGCAGAGCTCTACGCCTGGCTGATGGCGGCGGATATCTATATCACCCCTTATTTGAACGAGGCGCAGATCGTCAGCGGGACCTTGTCCTACGCGGTTGGGGCGGGGACCGCCATCATCTCGACCCCTTACTGGTACGCCAAAGAACTGCTGGCCGAAGGCCGGGGTTTATTATTCAATTTTGGGGATTCAGCCGCGCTGACCGGGACGCTGCGTGACCTGCTCTCGGACAAGGACAAGCTCAAGGCGCTGCGCGCCAAAACCTATAAATTCGGGCGGCAGATGCGCTGGGACATAGTCGCGGCCAAGTACCTGGAGCTGTTCCGGCACACGGCGGCGGTGACGGGCAAAAGGTCGCTGTCGCTCAAAACTCCCACCATGCTCCTGCGCGCGCCGGCTTTTGACCTGGCGCACCTGAAAAGGCTGACCGACGACACCGGGCTGATCCAGCACGCCAAGTATATCGTCCCCGACCGCCACACCGGCTATTGCCTCGACGACAACTCCCGCGCGCTGATGCTCTGCGCCTGGGCCTATGCCCTCTTGCAGAGCGACGAGGCCAGGGCGCTCGTCTCCACTTATTTCAGCTTTACCCATTTCATGCAGAATCCCGACGGGCGTTTTCGCAATTTTATCGATTACCAGCGCCACTTTCTTGATGAGAACGGCTCGGACGACGCGGTCGGACGGGCGCTCTGGGCGCTCGGCTATATCATCTGGCGGCCGCCGCGCAACGCCTATCGCTCGCTGGCTTTTGAGTGTTTCCAAAAGGCGCTGCCCCACGTGCGCGGCCTCAACCTGCGCGGCAAAGCGCTGGCCATGCTGGGCCTGACGGCTTACCTGCGCTGTTACCAGGGGGATGAGAGCGTCACCGCCCTGCTGCGCGAATGCGCCGATTATCTTTTAGCTTTATATAAAGAGGTGGCCACCGATGATTGGCGCTGGTTCGAAGAGATCATCTGTTACGATAACGGGATCATGCCGATGGCGCTGTTTCAGACCTATGCGATCCTGCGCGAAGATAAATATTTACAGGTCGCCCGCGAG
>JAGVQF010000163.1 GCA_020051815.1 Candidatus Saganbacteria bacterium
CAGCGTCCTCGACGACCGGCAGAGCGCTTACGAAAAATATGCCCTCAACTTTAACCGGTCATTCGAGAAGACCTCGCTCAATTATTATTATAATTACGAGTTCGGCAAGAACGATCCCCAGTGGCTGCGCAAATCACAGCGCCTAAGCTTGAGCGGCCGGCTGGCCGAGCGGATCAACTTTAATACGACGACCAATTATTATCATAGCGCGGCGGGGGCGGGGGATGCCGGCGAAGAAAAAGTCGAGCCGCAGCTTGAGTTTTCCGGCAGTGAGCCGGGCTATTCCTGGCGCTATTCACAAAACTGGCTGCTCGACCTGCGCCAGGCCAATTATCCGGGGACCAGCCGCTACGAGCATCTGGAAAAACAGCCGGAGATCGAGGTCTCGCCTAACACTTTGGACCTGAAACTCTTCAATCTTGCCTCGACTTTCGGCTACGGCTATTACCGCGAGGTCAAGAACGTGCCGGAGCTCGGCGGCAACCGCGATTACAGCACCTCGCGCTACCGCACCACGGTTAACGCTTCCCGGAGCATCCCAATGGGACTCTCACTCCTCACGCTGGGGACCGGCGTTGACCAGTTCCTCTACGGCCCGGGCGACCAGCTTTTTGCCCTGCGCGAGTCGGCCTCACTGCAAACAAGCCCGACCTCATTTTTTCGGAACAACCTCGACTTTCGAGAGGGCTACACCAACGGCAACACGCCGTTCTTTTTTGACCGGCTGGGGACGAGCTATCACGATATCAGGGAGAAGATGACGTTCTTTTATCTCGGCTTCTTTAACTGGACGATCGACGGCGGCCACAATTGGCTGGCCAACCGTTATTATGACGTCATGACCAATATGACGGTCGCCCCCGATCCGCGCCTGCGCTTCAATCTCTCGACCGGCTGGGACATCGAGAACACCCGCTACAAACTGCTGGTGGCCGGCCTCGGGTACTTTCCTTACCGTAATTACAGCCTGCAGCTGTCACTCAACCAGGACATGAACGGCGCCGGCCTGCAGACGGCCAGCGCGCTCCACGACGTATATTTCCTGCAGGACGAGCCCAACCAGGTCCACCTGCGCTTCAGCCAGGTCTTTGACGCGGCGACCAGGGAGTTCAAAGTGCGTGATATAATGGTCGTCAAGGACCTGCACTGCTGGGAGATGAGCTTTACTTATTCCGACTACCGCAAGGATTTCAGCTTTGTCTTTTCACTCAAGGCCCTGCCGGGCGAGCCGGTCGGTTTTGCCGGCAGTCGCGGTTTTTATTATGATGGCTTTGAACGCCAGCTCAATCAGCTCAATCCTGTTGGCGAGGTCAGGCGGTATTAATATGTATAAGTGGTTTGTTGGTTTGTTAGTTTGTTTGTTGTTCGTCTCCGGTTGCGCGAAGACCGTAACCTCGATAGTCACCTATGGCGACCAGATGGTGGTTGAGGTAACGCTGCGCGGGACGATGGAGGTCAATGCCAACCGCTACTTTATGGTCCTGGCCTCCGACCCGTCGTTTAAGACCCCATTGCCGCCGCCCGACAACATCAGCTACGAATTCCTTGAGCCCGGCACGACGCCGATGCTGGGAGCCATTGCCGATTATTACACCAACTATTACTCGACCTGGGCCGGCTATATTATGGTCGAGCCGGGCGGCTTTTTCTCCGTCGCGGGGCCGTTCGTTTCGGGGGTGGTGGCCACCCGGGAGTCTTTCTCGAGCCTGGGCGAGATCACGTCGAAGATCACGTATAACTTCCGCTTAAGCCGGATCTTTGGCGGGACGATCCCCAGCACTATCTATTTTGATGTGGTCAGTGTGCCCTGGCCGACCGACCAGCCGAAACTCGCCGCCGACCACCTGACCTCGACCAACGCCTATATCTCAATAGTTGCCGGCTCAACCGTCCCCGTTTCCGACGAGGAGAACACTTCGCTCGATCCCGCGACAGATATTTTAAAATGTACAGTCTCTATCCAATAATTTCAGGGGTACTGCTTGGCCTCGCCTTCCCGAAGTTTAGCTTCTGGTGGCTGGCCTGGGTTGCGCTCGTTCCATTCTTTATCGCGCTCAATAATGCAAGGAGCATGAAAGAATCCTGCGCCTATTCCTTTTCCTTCGGCCTGGTCTTTTTCGGTATCAATCTCTTCTGGATCACGTCGTTATTCAGGTTCGCGGGCTGGTGGGCGGTGGCGGCCTGGGGGGCTTTAGCATTATTCCAAGCTCTCTTCATCATCCTATTTTCTACTCTCTACTCTCTACTCTCTACTTCCAAGCTTAATTCTTATTACTTAATCCTTAATCCTATCTTGTGGGTTTCCATCGAGTTCCTCCGCTCCCTCGGCCCCTTCGGCGTCACGGCGGGCGGCCTCGGCTATTCCCAGGCCTCTTTCCTGCCGCTCATCCAGATCGCCTCATTCTCCGGCGTTTACGGCGTGAGCTTTTTGGTTGTCTTTTTGAATGCCGCTCTGGCTTCGCTTTTGCCCTCACCCGCTGACGCTAAACCGTCCCCCCTCTCCCAGCCCCTCGACTCCGCTCGGGGCGAGAGGGAGAGGGTAGAGGCAAATCGAGATCGAAAGACTGCCGTTACGTGGCTGGTCATTTCTGTTTTATTGGTTATTGTCGCAACAGTTTACGGGAATATTACCTTAATTCGTCATTCGTCATTCGTCATTCGTAATTTTCCCAAGCTGGCCCTCATCCAACCCAACATCGACCAAATGGATAAGCTGAACCCGGTGAAGATCCCCGAGATCTTTGCCATCCACGAGGATATGTCCCGGCAAGCGGCCAAAGAAAAACCCGAGATCATCATCTGGCCCGAGACGGCGATTTTCACGTATATATTGCGCGACCCGGTCTATTTTCCCAAGTTAAAACAACTTGTCGTCGACACCGGTGCCTGGTTCATCATCGGTACGCCGCACTATGAGGGGAATAGGATATTCAATTCGATGGTCTCGCTCGACCCGCGATCGGGGCCGGTTTCCCGCTTTGATAAGGAGCAACTGGTCCCCTTCGGCGAGTATTTGCCGTTCCGCGCCCTGCTTTTACCTCTATTAAAGCAGACGGGCTATTTTTCGCAGGACTTTGACTTTGGCGAGTGGGCCGGACCACTCCTGGCTGGTAAATATCAGATCGCACCGGCCATCTGCTTTGAATCGACCTTCCCGGGGCTCATCCGCCGCCGCGTTAACGGCAAAACCGATTTTATTCTGACGATTACCAACGATAGCTGGTTTAACGATTCGGCCGCCCCTTACGAGCATCTGGAGAACGGGATCTTGCGCGCCATTGAGAACCGCAAATACTTTGTCCAGGTCGGCAATACGGGCATTTCAGCAGTCATCGATCCTTACGGGCGGGTGTTGAAGCGGACGAAACTCAACGAGCGAGCTGTTTTAGTATTGTAGAGATCGGCTCCGCCTGGTTCATGACAAAAAAGTGCAGTCCCGGGACTTCCGCACTCGCCTCAAAATAGGCTAAATTCCCTAGTAATAAGATGCGGCTTGGATGCAGTATTGCGGAAGCCAGGAAAACAGCCCTCACCAGATTTTCGTAGTGATATAATTGATCGTCAACGGCCCTCTCCCAGAGGGAGAGGGGTTGGGTGGCTCCATTTATTTTCGTTATGAAAGAAATTAAAAAGATTTTCGCGCGAAGCATGAGAAAGGATCAGACCAAAGCGGAGAAACTCGTCTGGGAACTCCTGCGCAAGCGCAAATTCAAGAATCTAAAGTTTCGGAGACAACATGTGATCGAGGGGTTTGTTCTTGATCGGGACAAGAAAAATGGCTTTACAAAAGCTTGAAGAGATAATTGTTAACCGATCAGTCCCTCTCCCTCTGGGAGAGGGCAGAGAAGAAGAAAATCATCGATAACCGAAAAACTGGGTGAGGGCCGAAGTCAGGTTTGCCGCTCCCGATTCCCCTATATCCTGACTTCCGCGCTCGCCTCAAAATAGGCTAAATTTCCTGGTAGAAAGTTGCGGCTTGGGTGTTGAAGCGGACGAAACTCAACGAGCGAGCTGTTTTAGTATTGTAGAGATCGGCTCCGCCTGGTTCATGACAAAAAAGTGCAGTCCCGGCACACCGGCTTTAACAAGTTCCCTGGCCTGCGCCAGCGTATGCTCCGACCCAAGTTTTTGAATTGCCTCGGTGTCACCGTCGAGCGCCTCGAGTTTCTTAAGCAGCGGTTCCGGGATCGTCGCGCCGCAAACCTTCGTCAATCTCTTGACCTGCTTGAGGTTGGTGATGGCCATCAGCCCCGGGATGATCGGCACGGTGATGCCCGCTTTTTTGGCCCGCTCGACATAGTCAAAATAAAAACGGTTGTCGAAGAAAAGCTGGGTGATGGCGTAGTCGGCGCCGGCCTCGACTTTTTCTTTGAGATAGGGCAGGCTGGCGGGTTTTTCCGGAAAGGCGGCCGCCCCCAGGCAGAACTCCGGCTGCTTTGCCTTGATAAAGCCGATCAGCTCTTTGGCGAATCTAAAGCCGTCTTTTGGCGGCGTAAATTCGGTCGTTCCCTCGGGCGGGTCGCCGCGCAGAGCGAGGATATTTTCGATGCCGATCTGCTCTAGCTGTTCGATCTGGCGCGCGATGTCGTCTTTAGTTGCCGCCACGCAGGTGAGGTGGGCGACCGGCTCGATCTTAAAAGTGCTTTTTATCGCTTCGACCCAATGGAAGGTCTTCTCCCGCGTCGTCCCCATCGCGCCGTAGGTGACCGAAACAAAATCTGGCTTGAACTTCTTCAGTTTGCCGATGACGTCGAAGAGATGCTCTTCCTGCTCCGGGGTCTTGGGTGGAAAGAACTCAAAGGAGAGGGCGGGGGTCTCTTTCTTGAACGCTTCAGTGACTTTCATCCAGCGCTCTCATCTCTTCTTCTTTGGGTTTGGCGGCGGCGATCGGCTTCATGTGCGGAAAGAAGAGGACGTCGCGGATCGACGCCTGGTTGGTCAGGATCATGACGAGCCGGTCGATGCCGATACCGAGCCCGCCGGCCGGCGGCATGCCGTACTCGAGCGCGCGCAGAAAATCCTCGTCCATCGATTCGGCTTCGAGGTCGCCGGCCGCTTTTAATTCGGCCTGCTTTTTCAGGCGCTCCCTTTGGTCAACCGGGTCGTTCAACTCGGAAAAAGCGTTGGCCAGCTCCATGCCGGCGATAATGAGCTCAAAACGCTCAACCTCCCCGGCTTTACTCCGGTGTTTCTTGGCCAGCGGCGAGGTTTCGAGCGGATGATCGATGATGAATGTCGGCTGGCGCAGGGTCGGCTCGACGAACTTGTCGTAGAGGACGTTGATGATCTTGCCGATCCCGATCTCCTCGGCTCCTTCAACTCCTCTCGCCTTTGCCTCCATCCTTATCCCTTTTTCATCCTTTCCGGTAATATCGATCCCAACTTCTTTTAAGGCATCAGTTAACGTTATCCGCCGCCAGGGTGGGGCGAGGCTGATCTTATCGCCGCGAAACTCGATCTCAAGTGTCCCTAACACTTCTTTGGCCGCCGCGACGACCAGGTCTTCGGTTAGTTGCATAATGTCGTTGTAATCGGCGTAGGCCTGGTAGATCTCGATCATTGTGTATTCGGGGTTGTGCTTGTAAGACATCCCCTCGTTGCGAAAGACGCGGCCCATCTCAAAGACCTTTTCGAAGCCGCCGACGAGGAGGCGCTTTAAATAGAGCTCCGGCGCAATTCTCATGAAGAGCGGCATGCCCAGCGCGTCATGGAACGTCTCGAACGGTGTCGCCGCCGCGCCCCCCTGCATGACGTGGAGGATCGGCGTTTCGACTTCGAGAAAGCCCTTGGCTTCCAAAAACTTGCGGATGAGCGAAACGATCTTACTGCGCTTAACAAAAACGTCTTTAACTTCGGGATTAACGATCAAGTCGACGTAGCGCTCGCGGTAGCGGATCTCCTTGTCCTGCAGGCCGTGCCATTTTTCCGGCAGGGGGTGGAGCGATTTGGAAAGCAGTTGGAACTCGTGGACGCGCACAGTTGTTTCGCCCGTTTTTGTTTTAAAGACCTTGCCTTTGACGCCGACAAAGTCGCCCATATCGAGCTTCTGGTAGAGCGCGTATTTCTGCTCGCCGATGATGTCCAGCTTGCCGTAGATCTGGACACGGCCGCTTTCGTCCTGGATCGTGGCAAAAGCGGCTTTGCCGTGCCCGCGCTTTAAGACGATCCGCCCGGCGACCGAAACATCCTCGGGGCTCTCCTCGTGTTCCATGAGACCGCTGTATTTTGACGTGATCTGTGCCGCCGAGTGAGTTTTAGAGTAGGCGTAAGGGTAGGGTTCCATGCCCGCGGCGCGGAACTCGGCCATCTTTTCCCGACGTATTTTTAGCAGATCACTTAGTTCTTCGGACATCTTGATCCTTTTTGTTTTTGGGTTTGGAAGCTGGTTTGGTTATTGTGTGGTTGGTTTAAGGTCACCATTGACCATTCCTATCGTCCAGACCAGCCTCACAACCGATCAACCATAAACCCTTTAAGGTTAATCTATCATCTATTCTATCAATTCCGTCGGTATACTTGCAAATCAGTGGCGCGAGGCCGCCCGTGGCGATGACTTTAACCTTTTTGGATTTTGGATTTCTTGCTTTTAGATTTGTTTTGAAGTTTGAAGTTTGAAGTTTGAAGTTGATCCTCTTGATCATCCCTTCGACCAACGCGGCATATCCATAGACAAGCCCGCTTTGCATCGCTTCAATAGTGCTTTTCCCAATAACATGGCGGGGCGCTTTAAGCTCGATCCTGGGCAGTTTGGCTGTCTTGAGGTGCAGCGAATCGCGAGCCAGGAGCAGCCCCGGCGCAATTGCTCCGCCCAGATAGTCGCCGTTTGAGTTGATAACGTCAAACGTGGTAGCGGTGCCGAAATCGACAATAATTGCCGGTCCGCCGTAGAGTTTGTGAGCAGAGAGGGCATTGACCAGCCGGTCCGCTCCCACCTGCGCCGGCTTTTTGACCTTAACTTTCAGCCCGATATTCTTGTGGTTAACGAAAAGAGCATTGGGAAATCTTTTTTTGAGGATATTACTTACTCTCGGCACGACGGAAGAAATAATAACTTGCCTGATATCCTGATCCCCTGATATCCACTTCCTGATCCCCTGATATCCCGATATCCTATCCGTCCCCACCCGCCACTCCCTCACCAGCTTCTCTCCTCTGAACAAACCGAAGTGGCACGTCGTATTTCCGACATCAATTGTGAGCAACATTATTAAATTATATCACGCAGTGGCGAGATTTCGTCGGTCCTGAGGGTGTTTGAGCCCCTCGACAAGTCCCTCGGATCCTGAGATCCTCGGGATCGAAAGACTCGGGGCGAGCGTGGTAATAAAGTTGCTGTTACGGCCAATATAGCGC
>JAGVQF010000047.1 GCA_020051815.1 Candidatus Saganbacteria bacterium
CTATATTTCTGGCCCTTATGCCTACGGTTATCTCAAGAACGAATCGGGCATCCACCGCCTGGTCAGGATCTCGCCTTTCTCTTCCGAAGGCAAGCGCCATACATCATTTTCCTCCGTTGAAGTCATTCCCGAGATCACCGAAGACGTGAAGGTCGAAATAAACCCGGCGGACCTGCGCGTCGATACCTATCGCGCCTCCGGGCCCGGCGGCCAGAACGTCAACAAGGTCAGCTCGGCCATCCGGATCACGCATATCCCCACCGGCATCGTGACGCAAAGCCAGAGCGACCGCTCCCAGCTCAAGAACCGGGAGATCGCCATGCGTCTATTAAAAGCTCGACTCTACGAAATGATGGTGGCACAGCAAAAAGTTAAGATCGATGAGCTGCGCGGTGAAAAGAAAAAGATCGAGTGGGGGAGCCAGATACGCTCTTATGTTTTTCAACCGTACACCATGGTCAAAGACCACCGCACCGGCGTTGAGGTTGGTGATGTGGATCGGGTCATCGACGGCGACATTGACGTTTTTATCGAAGCGAGTTTGCGGGGAGTGAAAGGAGCCAAGTGATGTTGAAAAAGCTCGGCCGGGGTTTCCTGGTCTTGATCCTGACGGCGGCGGTCCTCCTGGGCGCTTATCTGTGTTTTGTCCGCTTCTTGCACGAGACCTCCGGCCGCACAGTCGAGATCGTCGTCGATCTCAATGACCTAAAAAAAATGGCGGCCTATGAAAAGCGGCCGTTAGCCGGCGTTTTGGACGAGGTCAGAAAAGCCGGGATCAGCCAAGTCGGCGTTTTTGAGGAAACTTTGCCCGACGCGGCGGCCCTGGGTGAACTCTATTACGGGAAGGGCGCGGGAATTTTGCGCCTGCCGCTGATCCCGGTCAGCGGGATCAAGCCCGACCGGACCTATATTTACATTCCGGACGAGACGGTCAGACGCCGGATCGCCAGCCAGCTAAAATGGGCGCTGGGCGAGCGATCGGTCCGGTTTTTGACCAAAATGATAGTTGAGGTTGATGAGGCCGAAGAGGAACTGCGCGAGCTGGGGCTTGGCATCTCCGAGTCGCAGCGCCAATTTCTGGCCGCCAGAGGGTTTGGCCTCGTGCCGCGCGTCGCCCACGATCCCCGCTATCATCTGGGCAATATCGAAGCCAAGGTCTCGAGCCTGAAAGATTTCGGCTTGGTCATTTTTGACGGCGAAAAGATCCTCGGCTATCCGTCCGCGATACCGGCGCTTGCCGATGCGCTCAAGAAATTCCAGATCAAATACGGTTACGTGGAGATCGTCAAGCAGGACGGTGATAAACAATTAAGCAAGCTGATGGGGCGGGATGTCATTCGCGTCCACAGTGTGCCTAAGGATGAGCTCGAAAAGATCGACAAGGATGAGGCGCTTGACCGCTTCGTGCGCGCCGCGCGCGAGCGCGGGGTGCGGCTGATCTACCTGCGGCCATTTTTGCCGCCGCGGATCGACGCGTATCCGGTCGCGTACAATCTTGAATATTTTCAGTCGCTCAAGAACAGGTTAGAAGCCGCCGGTTTTGTTCTAGGCCAGGCGGAGAAAACACCGGACCTCAAGGTCAAAGGCTGGCAGCTGCTTTTGCTCTCCAGCGGCGTCCTGATCGGCGCGCTCTTCTTGCTTGACGCCTTTTTCACTCTGCCGATCTGGCTGATCTATTTTCTTTTCCTGGCCGGTTTGAGCGCCGTCAATTATGCCGGTTCAGCCGGTCTGGTTTTGCTTGTTCAGAGGTCGATGGCGCTGACCGCCGCCCTGGTTTTTCCCGCTTACGCGGTCATTGCCACATTTTCTAAATTGCCGAAAAAAACATCCAACCTGTTTTATGAGGCGGCGGTCTCGATCATCAATATTTTGGCCGAGACGTCGATCGGCATCTTCCTGATGGTCGGCCTCTTGGCCGACAGCCGCTTTATGAGCGGTATTGAGGGTTTTCCGGCGGTCAAAACGGCCCTGATCGCGCCGGTCATGATCGTCGGCCTCTATTTTATCCTCAAAGCCGGTGAGGGGAGCTTGAGGGAGAGGGTCAGGAAATTTCTGGAAACGCGCGTGACGGTATTGACCGCCCTGGCCGGCGTCTTTCTTTTGGCCGCCCTGGCTGTTCTTGTGGCCCGTTCCGGCAATTTTACCCTGCCGGTCCCCGGTTTTGAAAAAAGCTTCAGGAACTGGCTGGAGATACTGCTATACGTGCGGCCGCGGACCAAAGAATTTCTCGTCGGTTACCCGTTCCTCTGTTTGGCCGCCATGTATTATTTAAAGGGCAAAAAGCAATGGCTTTGGCTTTTGGCCGCGATCGGTGTCGTCGCGCCTGTTTCCGTTTTTAATTCTTTTTCCCACATCCATACGCCGCTGGTCATCTCGATCACCAGGACATTCAACGGGTTGGTTTTGGGATTGTTGGTTGGTTGGTTAGTTGGATGGATAGCCGGGAGGTATATAACCAAAGAATGAGAGTTCTCATCTCCGGTTATTATGGCTTTGGCAATGTCGGGGACGATGCTGTCCTTCTGGCGATCATTGCCGGTTTGAGAGAGAAAGCTCCGGGCATCGGCCTGACGGTCCTCTCGGCCCAGCCGGGGCTGACTTCAGAACTCAATCAGGTTAAGGCCGTGCATCGTTTCGACTTTTTCGAGCTCTTTCGCGAGTTGGACAAAGCAGACATATTGATCAGTGGGGGAGGCACGCTTTTTCAGGACGCCACAAGCCATCGCAGTTTTTTCTATTATATTGGCCTGGTCTGGCTGGCCAAGCTTTTTGGTAAGAAGGTGATGATCTTTGGCCAGGGTTTTGGTCCGCTGCGCGGCCGTCTCGATCGGCTGATCGCCAGATCTGTGCTCAACAAGGTCGATCTCATCACGCTGCGCGATGAAGATTCATTGGCCGAATTGAGACGCCTGGGCGTCTTGAATAAAAATGTCATTGTCACGGCCGATCCGGCTTTTAGCCTGGGCGAAGCGGATAAAATGACGGGCAAAAGCATTCTGGCGCTCGAGCATGTCCCGGCCGGCAAAACTTTACTTGGCGTCGCTGTCAGGAAGGCTGAATTCACTCGCCGGCTGGCGGAGCAGTTGGACATCATCTGCGAAAAACACGGACTGGTGCCGGTTTTTCTTCCTTTCCATTTTCCGGACGATCTTGACGAGTCGAGAAAAGTTATCGGCCAAATGAGGACAA
>JAGVQF010000171.1 GCA_020051815.1 Candidatus Saganbacteria bacterium
AAGAGGCCTATAAGATCGTCCAGACGGCGGCCATGAAAGCCCGGACCTCCGGCCACAACCTTAAAGACGAGATACTGGGAAGCCGGGACGCGATGAAGAGCCTCAAAGCCGAAGAAGTTGATCAGATATTTGATGTCCGCGCTCACTTAAAGAACATAAACGTCATTTTCAGGAGGTTCGGACTATAATGGCAAAGGTAAATATTTACGTCACCCCAAAGAAAGGCATTCTTGATCCCCAGGGCAAAGCCGTCGAATCGGCGCTCCATTCGCTGGGTTATAAGAACGTGGAGAACGTTAAGATCGGCAAGTTCATTGAATTAGAAGTCACGGGTCACGGGACCTCGACGAGCTCGGTCGAGTCGTCGCGAGTCGAGAGCCAGATCAAAGAAATGAGCAAAAAGCTCCTCACAAACCCGATCATCGAGGATTTTACGTTCGAGGTTGTCGAGTAAATGAAATTCGGCGTCATCGTTTTTCCGGGCTCCAATTGCGACCAGGATTGTTTTGATGTCGTTAAAGACGTCCTGAAACAGCCGGTCGAATATGTCTGGCATCATGACGTCAAACTCGACCATCTCGACTGCCTGATCCTGCCGGGCGGCTTTTCCTACGGCGACTACCTGCGCTGCGGCGCCATCGCGCGTTTTTCGCCCATTATGGAAGCGGTTAAAAAATTCGCCGATCGCGGGGGCAGGGTGATCGGCATCTGCAACGGCTTCCAGATCCTGACCGAAGCCGGCCTGCTGCCAGGCGCCCTTATAAGGAACAAGGGCCTTCATTTTGTCTGCAAACACATAAATATACGGGTCGAAAACAACAAAACTCCGTTTACCAAGCTTTTAAAGGCCAAACAGGTCCTAAATATCCCCATAGCGCACGGCGAAGGCAATTATACCTGCGACGCGGCAACTTTGAGGGATCTAAAGAAGAATAAACAGATTGCTTTCACGTATTACGGCGAAAATCCCAACGGTTCGACCGCTAATATTGCCGGCGTCTTCAATAAGAGGCATAACGTGCTGGGCATGATGCCGCATCCGGAGAGAGCTTCGGAGATGATTCTGGGCTCGGATGATGGCTTAATGATCCTCAGATCGATCCTCATTTAAACTTCCAACTTCAAACCTCAAAATTCAAAACAATAGGGAAAAGGGCCAATAAACAATTGGCAATTATGATTTCTGATTTTTGGCTCCATTGTTTGGATTTTGGACACTGGATGTTTGCAGTTGTTTTGAAGTTGGATGTTTGATGCTGGATGTTATCTTCTGTTGTGGATAACCAGTGGGTGACGATTTTTTTCGCACTCCCAAGCCAAAAAGTGGCCAATCATCACCTATGCTCAACTTGACATAAGATATATTATGCGACATTGAAAATAGATGGCATAAGAAGGCATTGAAGGCGAAAATCTGATATCCTTATCAGTAAAGCTTTTCCCCTGGCGCCTTGATGCGCAAACCGAGCATAAAATTACTGTTACCGGCATTCAAAAGATCATCGGCCTGAAGTAAAACGTCCATGTAATCTCTCATTTCCTGCTGATAGCCGAGCCGCAAGCGCGGATTATTTGGCCTCGGATTGTTTATATCATAGATATCAGCAACCAAATTGGCTGATTGGCTGGGGCGATAGATCATCCCTCCCCCTAACTGGTTGTTAATGACCCCAAGGCGAAAACCGAAGCGGTCATCCATCCGATTGGTCAGCAAAAAGTCGAGCAATCCCGGCTGCCTCATCGGCCCCTCGCCGAAACCGATCCGGTAATACGTCCGCTCGCTCTGAATGATATCGACGTCGCCGCGCACGGCGTTCGACCGACTGCCAAGATCGACGCCGCCCGAAGCGCGCATGTTGACCTTGCCGATGTTGTCAAAAAACCGGTTGGCAGAAGAGAGCGTCTGGTCGGTGGCCGCGATCGTCCCTTTAACATTTTTCTGGAATTGGGGGTCGGTCACGACATCTTTGATCCCCTGGTTCGTTTCACGCAGTTCCTGGGTCAATTGCTCGATATCGCCCGCCGCCTTGTCGGCCGTGTAGATCATGTTCATAAACGCCGCCTGTAGTTTGGGGTTTTCGATGATCTTCCTGACGTTCTCAAGTATCGCCTTGGTTTCGACCAGGTTCTGTGAGCCGATATCGATAAAATCAACGATGGCGGCTGTCCGGGCCCCCTGCAGCATCATCCCCTGCCCATAAAGAATTTCTGACGTGCCAGGCCGGATCTCGAGAAATTTGAGCCCAACTATGCCGTCATAAGCCACGCGCAGCGTCGAATCCGACGGTATCTTGATGGACGGGTCAACGACCGAAAAGACCTTGATGTCGTAAGGGCCCGGATCGATCTTGAGCACTTTGCCGACCTTGGCGCCGCGAAAGCGCACCTCCGAGCCGATGGTGAGCCCCTCCACGTTCTCAAATTTAGCGGTGAGCTCATAGCCCTTGCCGACTAAAAATATCTCTGTTTTCCAAACGATAACAACTGCGATCAGGACCAAACCGATCAAAGTGACAACGCCGACCTTCACCGCGGTAGACATATTTATTCCTTTCCTCCAGTGACGAATTTTCTCACGATCGGATCCCGCGCCTTCTGCGCTTCCTCGGGCGTGCCGACCTCGATAAACCGGCCCTCATGCAGCATGACGACCCGTTCGGCCGTCTTATAAACGGTCTGCATGACATGGGTCACCACGACCGACGTGCTTTTTAGTTCGCGCGACAATTTTACCATCAAATTCTCGATATTAACAGAGGTGATGGGATCAAGCCCGGTCGTCGGTTCGTCATAGAGGATAATAGAAGGATCAAAGGCCAGCGCGCGGGCGATCCCCACCCTTTTCTGCATGCCGCCGGAGAGCTCGTCGGGCATCAGGGTTTCCGTCCCTTCAAGCTCGACCATCTTTAATTTTTCCCTGACGACACGGGCGATCTCCCGTTCGGAAAGTTTTGAGTGCTCCCGCAGGGCGAACGCGACGTTCTCAAAGACGGTCAGCGAATCAAAGAGCGCGCCCGATTGGAAGACCATGCCGATCTTTTCCCTTACAGCGATCAGTTGGTCTTCGTCGAGCCGGCTGATGTCCCGGCCGTTGATCAAAACGGAGCCCGAGGTCGGCTCTTCGATGCGCAGAATGAGACGGAGCAGCGTCGATTTGCCGCAGCCCGAGGGCCCGATGACAGCCAGCGATTCCCCGTCCGGAATGTCAAGATTGACACCCTGGAGGACTTTTTTTTCGCCGAAATATTTGGTCAGATTATTGAGTTTTATCATTAGCCCTCACCCGCTAACACTAAACCTTCCCCCCTCTCCCAGAGGGAGAGGGGAAATTCATTTAAAGAACGCTATCGACAAGAAATAGTTGACGACAAAGATCGTGATGAGCGCCGTAACGACGGAAGATGTGGTCGCCTCGCCTACCCCCTTAGCCCCGCCTTTAGTCGTCAGCCCCCGATAACAGGCGATGATGGCGATCAGCATGCCAAAAACGACTGTCTTGATCAGCCCACCCCAGACATCCCACATGGTGAGCATCGACCGCGCCGTCTCCATATACTCGACCGGATTGATGTGGATGACAAAGATGCCGACAAGATAACCGCCCAAAAAACCGACCACATCGGAGGCGATCGTGAGCACCGGCAGCATAAGGGCGCAGGCGATAAACCGGGGAATGACCAGGTAGCGGACCGGATTGGTCCCCAGCGCCTGCAGGGCCTCGATCTGCTCGGTCACCTTCATCGTGCCGATCTCGGCAGTAATGGAGGCGGCCACGCGGGCCGCGATCACGATACCGGCCAGCGCCGGCCCCAACTCCCTGGCCATGGCGATCGACATGATGCCGCCGACATATTTGCCGGCGCCAAACTTGACGAACTCGGTCGCCACCTGGAGGGCAAAGACCATGCCGACAAAGGCCGAGGCCGCCAGCGCCAGCGGGATCGATTCATAGCCGATCTTGACGATCTGCTCAAGCGTCAGTTTGATTTTTGTCTTGCCGGAAAAAATACCTAAGATGACGGCCCAAGCAAGCTGGGAGATCTGCCCGAGCTCTTCAAGATACTGGAGCATTTTAGCGCCTATGTTTTCAGTGATATTTCTGTATGGCATAAGGTATTTTTTCAACCAGATCGCTGGCGATCAACCCATATTCGCCTTTTTCTTTGGCGGCCAGGTCGCCCGCCAGCCCATGCAAGTATACACCGGTTGAGGCGGCCGCAAAAGGCGCCAGTCCCTGTCCCGCCAGACCAGCGATCATCCCGGTCAAGACATCGCCCATGCCGCCCGAAGCCATACCCGGATTGCCCGTATTATTCGTGAGCAATTCACCTTGCGGGGAAGCAATCAGTGTTTTGTCGCCCTTTAACACGACGATACAGCCGAGCTGTTTGGCGATCGACGCGGCATAACGGGCGCGGCCCAGCTGGATATCGGCAGTATCATTTTTGAGCAGCCGGGCCAGCTCGCCCGGATGGGGAGTAATGATCAGCTGCGGCAGCAGCCCGCGCAAAGTGTGGACTTCGCCGGCAAAAGCGTTCAAACCATCCGCGTCAACGACCACCGGTTTTTTATAGCCCCGCTTCCCCAGCTCGCGCAGGAGCTCGCGCCCCA
>JAGVQF010000019.1 GCA_020051815.1 Candidatus Saganbacteria bacterium
AGATTTGAACAAATGCAACTATTTAGACCGTGAGGGGCGGGGCACTACAGACCAAGATACCCCACCGCTTGCGGTGGGGAGTTAGGTCATTTATCCGTTTTCAGGCATTAAGGCGCAGATTGGGCGTTGATTCAATTTAATCGATGAAATTGCAACAAATTTCATAATAACTTGCTATAATTCATAACAGATCACCACCGCATTGAGGGAGGAGCTATGTTTGAATATATCAATAGGATTTTAGACCCATTTTTAAGGAAATTGTTTGCTTGGATCCAAAAAACGACTTTACGGATATTTATTTTTGTATTCTCATTAGTTCTTTTGGGCGCATTAGTGGCTATGACCTTGAAATGGCTGGAATTTTCCAACGTCTTTGGGCTTATTAATTATGTTGGCTCGATTGTGTGGAAATTATTGATATTTAGCCAGACAGGTCTGATAGCAGCGCTTTATGCGGCCATCTTCATGCTATTCGTTAATTTAAGGGGGCAGGGAAGAAAGAGCAGTACATTTGATATTAGGTTTGGAAAGGAAGGGCCGGAAGAATATTTTATTATTTCTCCTGATTCGAGCTGGGATTTGGTCCCCGATGAAGAGACTCCATTTTCAAAAGTGCTTAGTGTGACAAACTCGGGCTTTGTTGGCCATTTGAAGAAAGGGGCTGAGTGGTGTGATTATCGCCTTAAGTTTAAGGCAAAAATTAAAAGTAATTCAAATTTTTCATTTGCAATAAGAGTCGCCGATAAAAACAACGCAATATTTTTTCAATGTTCTGGCAAGAATATCTACCCGCACTTAATTATGAACGGAATCACGGTTAGATATTTTAATGATGCGAGGAACGCAATCCTTCCATTCGGCGACATCGCGCTCCCTTTGGCTATCCCAAATGAAAAGTGGGTGGATGTTTTAATTGAGGTGAGAGGGAAAACGGTTCTAATAGAAATAGATGGGATGAGGAAAGAGTATCAAATTCCTTCTTTTCTAAAATATGTTTACGCTAATGCTATTACTCCCGTTATGGATTACTCCTTAATTAATAATATGCATAAAGAAATTAATGAGAAGATCGAGCGGGCGGGCAAGTTGAATGAAGAAATCAATGGGTTGATTAAGTCTTTAGAGGGCGGGGGCCAAGAGGGGGTAATAAATTCAGAGATAAAAAAGAAAAGAGAGGAAATCGAAAGCATCCAAAAGAGCTACGGAGCAACAATTACAAGCATGGGCCATGATTATGAAAGAGGAACAATCGGTTTTCGAGAATGGGGCCCTGAGCACGCGTTGTTTAAGGATATAAGAGTCGAATTATTAGATAAAATTTAGATAATTATTAGCATTGATTGCTGTTTTGGCTTTATGCTAAAATTCTTCCAGGCGATGAGGTTCGCCATTTAAACCATCCCGGCCGAAGCCGGGGTTAATGACCTCTACCGAAAAAGGTAGGGTTTTTTTATTTTTTGGAGAAAATCTAAAAACTAAAATCGAAAATCAAAAAAAGGACGAAATTCGAAAATCTAAATCACAAACCATTTTCGGTTTTCGACTTTGTAATTTGGAATTTGTTTAGACTTTAGTTTTTAGACTTTAGGTTTTTAGCATTATTCATAATAGGAGGTCATTCATGCAAGCCGATATCGTTCCCTTAGTTGTCGGAGGACTAATATTCGTCTCCAGCTTAATCTCCCTAGCCACCGGGTTGTCGGTCGCGATCATTGAGATATTGGGTGGCGTAGTGGCTGGCTACTTCGGGCTCAAGCCGGAGCTGTGGATGATCTATATCGCTGGGCTGGGAGGGATATTGCTCACATTCCTCGCCGGCGCCGAGATCGATGCCGCGCTCCTCAAAGAGAAATTTAAAGAAAGCTTCCTCATCGGCTTTTCATCATTCATTGTCCCCTTTACCGGCGTTTTCCTCTTTGCCTACTACATCGTCGGCTGGGACCTCAAGGCCTCGCTCATCGCCGCCACGGCTTTTTCCGAGACTTCGCTCGCCGTTGTCTATTCTGTCTTGGTCGAGACCGGCCTCTCAAAACAGAATGTCGGCAAAATGATCCTCGCCGCCACATTCATCACCAACCTTGGCACCGCTTTAGCTTTGAGTTTGCTATTCATCAGGCCGAACTTTTATACGCTAATTTTTGTTTTGGTCTCGATCATAGTTATTTACCTCGCGGCCCAGTTTTCTCATCTGATCTTCGAAAATACGCGGCTCAAAAATAAAGTGATCGAGCCGGAAATAAAATATATCCTCTTTCTTCTCCTCATCTTTATCTATTTCGCGAGCTTGGGGGCAGGGCAGGCGATTCTGCCCACATTCCTCCTCGGCCTCTTCATGTCGCGCCACTTTGCCGAAACCAAAAGCACCCAGGCCGTTAAGAGTCGCTTGAGGACGCTCGCCTTTGCCTTTATCACGCCGATTTTCTTTATTGTCGGCGGCCTGCATATTTCGGTCACAGCCATCTCTGCCTCGTTTGCCGTTTTTACTATGTTCTTTGCGATAAGGATAGTCTTAAAATTTATCGGCGTCAACTTCCTGGCCCGGCGCTACCTGGCCCACGGGCGGACTTTTACAACATTATTATTGAGCACCGGCCTGACCTTCGGCGCCATCGCCGCGCTCTTTGGCCTGAATATGGGCTATATCGATAATGAGAAGTTCTCGATAATAATGGGTGTCATTATTGCGAGCTCGGTTGTGCCGACGTTCGTGGCCCAGAAATGGTTCTTACCTGTGGACGACGAAATGGTTATCACGGGATAGTGATTATCCCGGATATCGTGGAATATTAAATCACAGGATTAAATCGCTGGATAATCACGGATAACACGGAAAAATTAAGGAGTATTTTATTGCTTCATTCCGCGCGATCCGTAAATATCCGTGATAGATCCGTGATCTATGTCTCATCCGTGATATCCTGTGACGATCAATAATCCTGTGATAAAATCCGCGTATAGTGATTTTAAGACGCCGTTCACTTGAAACTTCCCCATTTTTATTATAGTATTTTCTTAACCAGTCTTTATAGGAGGATTTTATTATGGCTGTTACCGAAATAACCGACGCCGATTTTAAGAAAGAGGTTGAAGACGAAAAGAAAGTGGTCTTCGTCGACTTCTGGGCCCCCTGGTGCGGCCCGTGCCGCATGATGGCGCCGGTCTTTGAGAAGCTGTCAGAAAAATATACGGCGGTCAAATTCGCCAAGATCAATACTCAAGAGAACATGGAGAAAGCGTCCGATCTCTCGGTCACCGGCATTCCCTGTATCATCGTCTTTAAGGGCGGCAAAGAAGTGGAGCGGCTGGTTGGCTTCCGCTCTGAAGTGGAGTTTGAAAAATCGGTCCAAAAGTACGCGAAGTAGACGATGAAGGTTCTACTCGCGGGGTATAACGTTGACGCCGATGTCCTGTCCGAGCTGACCGCCGGACAAAACCGCCAGGATGTCACCCCCGAAACTCTCTCCGCCTCTTATGCCCGCATCTCCCGCGACCCCAGGCCGATCGACGAACTGCGTAGGGCCGCCCGGGCCGAGGTCGAGAAAGCCCGGAAATCGAATTCAAACATCATCTTCAAAATGGGCCATCACTCGGTAGCCGAACACGCCGTCTTCAACTTTGACCTGATCGATATTTCGCGTTTGGCGCTCGAGGAAATAGAAAAGTTTCGCCTCTGCTCGTACACGGAGAAGTCGCAACGCTACCAAAAGCTTGAAGGAAGCTTCATTACACCGGAAGAGGTAAGGGGTAAGGGGTATGAGGGAAGATTTAAAGAGATAATTGAGAAGCAGAATAAATTTTATGCCGAAATGGTTGAAAAGGGGATCGAGCCCGAAGATGCCAGATACATAACGCCGCTTTGCACGTTAGGTCAGGTTGGCATGACGATCAACGCCCGCAACCTGGAACTATTGGTCCGGCGGTTCGCTTCGTCCGGCCTCGCCGAGGTGAGGGAGATCGGGAAGACCATGTTTGATCTGGCGGCCAATATCGCGCCGTCGATCATCCTCTTTACCGCCGCCAATGACTTTGACCAGAAAACTTATCCAGAATTGCGCGCCTACTTTCGTGGCAAATGGGAGCGCAAGCGGCGCGTCAGCCGCCGAACGACGCTCGTTGATTACACGAAGAACGCGGATAACAAGCTCGTCGCCGCTCTGCTCCATGCCTCCTCGCAGATCTCGTACCAGAACTGTCTGCGCACCGTCAAAGATATGAAAAAACACGAGCGCGAGACGGCTGTCATGATCGCCTGCCGGCACATGGAATTTTTCGATTCGACCCTGCGCGAGTTCGAGCATATTGGCCTGACCTTTGACCTCGTCATGTCATCCGGCTGTTTCGGGCAGATGAAGCGCCACCGGATCGCGACGATAACTTCGCAACAATACGAACCAGAGTTGGGGGTCACAATACCGCCAAAAATACGGGGGACGGGGGACGAGGGACGATTTAAAGAGATCTGCAAAGAGACGGAAAATGTTTACCGCGAAATAGCCAAAACGGATCAAAGGGCGGCCGAATATGTTTTGACCGGGGCGCACAAGAAACGCGTTCTCATGACGGTTAACGCGCGCGAGCTCTACCATATCTCGCGCCTGCGCGAAGACCCGCACGCCCAGTGGGAGATCCAGGAGCTCTCGGCCGAGATGACCAAAGTTGCCAAAGAGGTCATGCCGCTCACGATGATGCTGATCGGCGGCAAAGACAAATATCTCGAGATCTACAAAAAAGTTTACGGCGAGCTGCCGAAAGTAGCGCCGCCGAAATAGGGTGAGGGTTTGGAAGCCGGTTTGGTCTTTTGGTTTGGTTGTTGGGTCGCACCAACGACTTTCCCCAATAACTATACCAGCTTCTTAACCTAAACCATTTGACCAGTTTAGGAGGTGTAAATTGGATACAGGGATCTTGATCACGCTCATCATTTGCGGCACGATCATTTTTGTCACGGTTATCGGCCTGCTGTTCGCCATGTGGGTCATCACTAAAGGCATCGCGATGTCGGAAAGGAAATAATAGAACTTGTCGAGTCAGCCGATTTCACTCGCAATACTCTGGCACATGCACCAGCCGTTCTACAAGGACCTGGTGACGGGCGAATATATCCTGCCCTGGGTGCGCCTCCATGCCGTCAAGGACTACTACGACATGGCGGCGGTGCTCGACCGTTTTCCCGAAGTCAAAATAAATTTCAACCTGGTCCCTTCGCTCCTCCTCCAGATCGAAGATTACGTCAATAACAAAGTCACCGACACGTTCCTTGACCTGACGCTCAAGGAGCCGAAAGACCTCTCGCTCGACGACCGGATCTTTATCCTCCAGAACTTTTTCATGGCCAACTGGGACAACATGGTCAAGCCGTATCCGCGCTACCAGGACCTGCTCTTAAAGCGCGGCCGTTTTATCTCCCCGGCCGAGCTGGCCAAAGTGGCCCTGCGCTTTTCGGCGCAGGAACTGCTCGACCTCCAGGTCTGGTTCAACCTGACCTGGTTCGGTTTTATTTCAAAGCATGAGGACCCCGTCGTCAAAGAGCTGATCGGGAAGGGACGCTATTTTACCCGCGACGACAAGCACGCGGTGATCGACAAGCAAATGGAGATCATGCGGCGCGTCATCCCCAAATACAAGGAGCTCGAAGACCGCGGGCAGATCGAAATTTCGACCACGCCTTTCTATCACCCGATCCTGCCGCTGCTCTGCGACTCGGGCGTAGCCAAAGAAGCGATGCCCTACGCCAAACTGCCGGGTTCGCTCTTCCGCCATCCGGAGGATGCCGAGGCCCAGATCAGGGCGGCGGTCGAGTTCCACCAGCAGCGCTTCGGCCGCAAGCCCCGCGGCATGTGGCCGTCGGAGGGCTCGGTCTCCGAAGAGATCATGCCGCTGATCGCGCGCGCCGGCGTCAAATGGGCGGCCACCGACGAAGCGATCCTTGAGCGCACCCTGCACAAGATCGAGATGCGCTCGCGCACGCTCTCGGCCGGCGAGCTTTACCAGCCGTACCTGATCGAGCACGACGGCGAAGCGGTCTCGCTCCTGTTCCGCAACCACTTTCTCTCCGACCAGATCGGCTTTGTCTATTACCGCTGGTCGGTGCGCGACGCGGTCACCGACTTTACCGCGCATCTCAATAATATTCGCGTCAGCCTGCCCGAAGACGGCAGTAAATACCTTGTCTCTGTCATCCTCGACGGCGAGAACGCCTGGGAGTACTACCGCGACGGCGGCAGAGAGTTCTTCGAGGCCTTTTACGGCCGCCTGCAAAATGACCCGATGGTCAAGACCGTGCGCGTCTCCGACTACCTCGAAGCGAACCCGCCGCGTAAAAAAATTTCCCGGCTGTTTGCCGGCTCCTGGATCAATAATAATTTCAAGATCTGGATCGGCCACGACGAGGACAACGAGGCCTGGGACCATCTCAACCAGGCCCGGCTGGCGCTTGAGAGCGCGACCGGCGGCGACATCAAGACGGCCTGGCAGGAGATCTATGTGGCGGAAGGGTCCGACTGGTGCTGGTGGTACGGCGACGACCACTCGTCCGAGAACGACGCCGCCTTCGATGCCCTGTTCCGCCGCCACCTTAAAAACGTTTACAATCTAATCGGCCGCCCGCATCCCAAAGAGCTGGATATCCCGATCAAGAAGCTGCGGGTCGTGCGCCCGATCAAGGAGCCGGCCTACCTGATCCAGCCGGTGCTCGACGGCGAGATCACCAACTATTATGAATGGCTCTCGGCCGGCTATTACGACATCACGCGCGCCCGCGGGGCGATGCACCAGATCGAGACCCTGCTTTCGGAATTGTATTACGGTTTCAGCCTGACCGACCTTTACGTGCGCCTGGGGGTCAACCTTAATTTAAGGAACGATGAAGTTAAAAAATATTCTTTCGCGGTCGTCTTTTCCGCGCCGTTTGACGCCAAAGCCGATATTTCTTTTAGCGCCGAAGACGGCCGTTTTATCTTCCGCTTCCATAAGCTGAACGAAAAACATGAATGGGAGCTGCTGCACAATCTTGAATCTTTCGGCCTCGGGCGTATAATTGAGCTCGGTCTCCCGTTCTCATATCTTGACGCGAAACCCGGCCAAAGAATAGAGTTCATCGTCATTATCTATAAGGACGGCCAGGAGCTGGAGCGCTGGCCGCGGGGCGGGGGGATCACAGTCGCGGTGCCCACCGAATCATACGAAGAGGAACAGTGGTTCATATAGGGGATGAAATACAATGATCAATAACATCTTTGACCAAATAAAGAAAATCAATGAATACGGACAGGAATACTGGCGCGCGCGCGACTTAATGGAGCCTCTCGGCTACACGCGCTGGGAAAATTTTGAGATAGCCATCACAAGGGCTAAAGAATCATGCAAGAACAGCGGCCAGGACGTGAAAAACCATTTTCGTGACGCCACGAAAATGGTCAGGATCGGATCCGACACTGAACGAGCGATTGATGATTTCGACCTTTCCCGTTACGCCTGCTACCTGATCGCCCAGAATGGCGACCCCAAAAAAGAAGAAATCGCTCTGGCCCAGACCTACTTTGCTATCCAGACCAGGAAGCAGGAAGTGCATGAATTGCAGATCGAGGATCATAAACGCTTGCATTTGCGCGGCGAAATGAAAGAGCATAATAAGAATCTCGCAAAGGCGGCTAAAGAGGCCGGCGTCATTAATTACGCAAATTTCCAGGATTTTGGCTACATGGGGCTTTACGGCGGCCTGCGCCAAAAAGATATCCACGCAAAAAAGCGTCTCAAGAAACAACAGGCAATACTCGACCACATGGGAAGCGAAGAACTGGCCGCCAATCTTTTTCGCGCCACGCAGGCGGAGGCAAAATTAAAGAGGGAAAATATCCTTGGCCAGGACAAAGCGAATAGGGCGCATCATGACGTAGGCAAAAAGGTTCGCCAGACAATTAAAGAGCTGGGCGGCACGATGCCGGAACATCTGCCGGCCACAGAAAATATCAGAGAATCAAAAAAGCGGTTAAAGAAAACAGCAAAGAAATCGTTGCCTGAGGAAATTTAATGAGCATTGTTTTATGAAGAAAGTTAAATTTTTATTCGGGGTCCACTGCCACCAGCCGGTCGGCAACTTTGAGCACGTCTTCGACGAGTCGTACGAGAATTCTTACCTGCCGTTCATCCAGGCCATGGACGCGCACCCGCGCATCAAGTTCGCCGTCCATTATTCCGGCATCCTCTACGACTGGTTCATGGACAAACATCCCGAGTTCATCGATTACCTCAAAAAACTGGTCAAGCGTGGCCAGATGGAGATCATGACCGCCGGCTATTACGAGCCGATCATCCCGGTCATCCCCGACGACGACAAACTGGGCCAGATCGGCAAGTCGAACGACTTTATCAAAGAAAAATTCGGCCAGGCGCCGCGCGGCCTGTGGCTGACCGAGCGGATCTGGGAGCCGCATCTGCCCAAGATATTGGCCAAGACCGGCATCGAGTACGTGACGGTCGACGATTATCATTTTATCTCGGCCGGCGTGCCCAAAGAAAAAATGATGGGCTATTACGTGACTGAAGAAGAGGGCTCAACCCTAAAAATTTTCCCGATCAACAAGAACCTGCGCTATCTTATCCCTTTTAAATTGCCGGAAGAGACGATCCGCTATCTCGGCGAGATCGCCAATGATGAGGGGACGGCCGCGGGCATCCTCGCCGACGACGGCGAAAAGTTCGGCGTCTGGCCCGGCACCCGCAAGTGGGTCTTTGAAGAAGGGTATCTGGAGCGCCTTTTGGCGCTGCTCGATGAGAACGCCGCCTGGATCGAGCCGATGACCTTCTCCGAATATCTCGACCAGTTCCCGCCGCTCGGCCGCATCTACCTGCCGACGGCCTCCTACGCCGAGATGATGGAGTGGTCCCTGCCGACCGAGTCGGGCAAAAATCTTTTGCGCGTCACGGAAGAGATAAAACGCCAGGGTAAGAGCGAAGAGTACGGCCAGTTTTTTAAGGGCGGCTTTTTCCGCAATTTTTTCGTCAAATACCCCGAGGCCAACAACATGCACAAAAAAATGCTCCAGGTCAGCCAACGCCTGCAGACGCTCAAAAAAGGCAAATCGCTCTTCGGCGAAAAGGAGCGGGACGCCCGTTTGGACGAGGCGCAAAACGAGCTTTTCCAGGGCGAGTGCAACTGCGCTTACTGGCACGGCGTCTTCGGCGGGCTCTACCTCAACTATTTGCGGCACGCGGTCTATGAGCATCTGCTCAAGGCCGAGCAGCTGATGGAAAAATATTCGCGCGGCAAAGACGATTTTGCCGATATCGTTGTGACCGATTTTGACAAGGACGGCCGGGACGAGGTCATCCTCTCTAATAACCTGCTCAATCTTTATTTTTCTCCCGCCGAGGGCGGCTCGCTCTTTGAGCTTGATTACAAGCCGAAATATTTTAACCTGCTCAACACGCTGGCCCGGCGCGAGGAGGTCTATCACGAAAAGATCAGGCACGCGGCCGCCCAGCCCGCGCACGGCCCCGGCGCCGCTTCGATCCACGAGATCGCCAGGGCCAAAGAGGACGGGCTGGAAAAAGCGCTCGTCTACGACTGGCACCGGCGAGTCTGCCTGCTCGACCATTTTCTGGGCGAGGGGACGGACCTCGAAAACTTTAGCCGGGTCAAATACGAAGAAGCCGGCGATTTTGTCGGCCAGCCCTACGATTTCATGCCCCAGCGGCGCGGCAGCGAGGTCTCGCTCTTTCTCTCACGGCTGGGCAAAGTTAAAGGCCAGCCGCTCAAGGTTGAAAAAACGATCTCCCTCTTTGCCCGCCAATCGATCGCCGAGATCAATTACGAGCTGTCAAACCCCGGCCACGAGCCGCTCGAGCTCTGGTTCGCGCCCGAGTTCAATTTTTCGCTTTTAGCCGGCAAAGCGCCCGACCGCTACTATGAAATCGAGGGGGCCGCTCTCGCTGACCGGACGCTCGCGAGCTCGGGCGTTCTCGAGAATATCAAACAGGTAAAGCTCGTTGACGAATGGAAAGGATTTAGTGTATTATTAGCGCTGGATCGGGCCGCAAATTTTTGGCGATTCCCGATCGAGACCGTCTCCCAATCCGAATCGGGTTTTGAAAAGATTTATCAGGGCTCGGCCGTACTTTTTAACTGGAAGCTTACGCTGAAACCGGGCGAAAAATGGAAAACCAAGATCATCCTGCGAATTGAGGATTGAAAATAGGAGGAAACGATGCCTGAACTGCGAAAAGATCCCATTTCCGACCGCTGGGTAGTGATCTCGACCGAGCGGGGCCGGCGGCCGTCCGACTTTGGTTCGATCGCTGTCGCCGCCGAGAACGCCGAGGTCAAGTTCTGCCCCTTTGACGAGGGCAACGAAAGCAAGACCCCGCCGGAGATCACCGCCTGGCGCAAGGCCTCAACTACGCCCAACACACCCGGCTGGGATGTCCGCGTTATCCCCAATAAATTTCCCGCGCTGATCATCGAGGGCGAGGTCAACCGCACCGGCATGGGGATCTACGACATGATGAGCGGCATCGGCGCCCACGAGGTCATCGTCGAAACCCCCCGGCACAACGAGAATATCCCCGACCTGCCCGACGAGCATATCGAAAAGATCCTCTGGGCCTACAAGCAGAGGATCCTTGACCTGGAAAAAGACAAGCGGTTCCGCTATATTCTCGTCTTCAAGAATTACGGCACGGCGGCCGGCGCTTCGCTCTCGCATCCGCATTCCCAGCTGATCGCCACCCCGATCACGCCGCGCTACGTCAAGATGGAGCTGACCACCGCCCGACGCTATTTCCAGGAGAAGGAACGCTGCATCTTCTGCGACATGATCCGGCAGGAGCTGGGCGCGGGCGAGCGGCTCGTCTATGAGAACGAATATTTTGTCTGCTTTGCCCCGTTCGCCTCGCGCTTTCCGTTTGAGATCTGGCTGATGCCGCGCCGTCACGAATACGGCTTCCAGCAGCTGCCCGACGAAGAGCGGATCCAGCTGGCCCGCTGTCTCAAAGATGTCATGTCGCGCCTGCGCAAGACCCTGAACGATCCGCCGTACAATTATGTACTGCACACGGCGCCCAACGCGGTCCAGCGGCCGGGCAAGCCGGATTACTGGGGTACCATCCAGTACGATTACCACTGGCACATCGAGATCATCCCGCGCCTGACCAAGCAGGCGGGGTTTGAGTGGGGGTCCGGCCTCTACATCAATCCAACGGCGCCGGAAGAAGCCGCGAAATATTTGAGGGAGGTGAAGATCTGATGGCAAAGAAGGTTATGTTCAGTTTCAAGCCGAACCAGGCTGTCCATGACGTCAAGCTGGCGGGGAATTTTACCGACTGGGAGCAGGGCGCGATCGTGATGTCGAAAGGCAAGTTTGGCGAATGGAAAGCCCAGGCCAGCCTTGAGCCGGGCGAATACGAATAC
>JAGVQF010000137.1 GCA_020051815.1 Candidatus Saganbacteria bacterium
AGGCATACATCAGCATCCCCCCCAGGGAATGCCCGATCCAATTAACGCTCTCCTTGTCATTAGCGTGGCCGGCTGAACGGAGGGCCTCATTATGGGTTTTTAGGACGAAATCAATGATCCCAGGGATATATTCCTGCAATTCATCAAAGCCAATATTTTCATCAGGATTATATTCCACGCCGTAGACATTCTGGATGAACCGAGAATAGATCCGCTCTGCATATGGAAGATTAAGAATGTAGACATCAAAGCCCTGGCTAGCCAGATAATTGGCAAACGAATCATATTTATCGAGATGGCGGACATTGCGCCCTTCAGTGCCAACCTGCCAGCTGTTGCCGTTCGTAAAAGCGCCGTGGCAGAGGATAACCGGTTTTTTCTTTGGGTCGAGCTTAAATTGGTGGTGGAGACGGGCAATGAACATTGTAAAAGAGCGAATTTCCAGGCCGCTTGGCAGGATAAGCCCCGGAGTGTTAAAAAACAGGTCCTGCTTGACCAGCCCGATCCGCGGCTCTGACTTGGTGACGATGCCGTCCACCAGCTCTATTTGGAGGGTCTTTGAGGGGAGGCCGGTTGGGGCGGCCAGATCCTGGGCGATGGCTGACTGCGAGGCAAGTCTCGCGGTCATTCCCCGGAGAACTCCTCCTTGCTGATAACGCCGAACCCTTTTCAGCTGTTCTGGCCCGTCGAATTTAAGCTTCAGCGGTGGCGGCGCGACTGATTTGATCGAATGTGATTTCATGTCCGAATATTTTTCGTTAGATCGGACGGCGAATTTCATACTATTTTTGTGTTATAATTTTTAGGCATGGACCAACTCCTGAAAAGCAAATACCGCATCGGCCACAAACTGTCGGAGAACCCATTTAGCGTGACCTACCGGGGTTTTTTGATCGGGACGGAAAAGCCGGTCATCATCAAGATCTACAAGCGCGGCACGCTCAACTCGTCGCTGATCAAGAGCATGAAGATGAGGGTCAAGGATTTTTCGCTCCTCGCCCACCATGGCGCGGCCAAACTGCTCGACGGCGATTACGGCTGGCAGGGTTTTTATTTCGTCCGCGAGTTCATTGACGGCGCGAGCATCCAGGAGCTCTTTGACCGCGGCGAAAAGCTTGGCCTGGAAAAAGCCGTGGCCGTCGCCGACCAGGCGCTCGAGACGCTGGCCGTGACGCACGCCAAGGGGATCGTCCACGGGGCGCTCAAGCCGTCGAATATCTTTCTCGACAGCCGGGGGCTGGTCAAACTGGCCGATTTTGTGGTCGAGGGCGAGATCAAGAGCTCACTGCCGCAGCGCATCCAAGAAGTCATGGAGAACGCCAGGTATGCTTCGCCGGAAGAGCTCTCCGGCGAGCCGGCCGAACCGGCCTCGGACCTCTACGCGCTGGGGATCATCCTCTATGAAATGGCGGCGGGCAAGCCAGCCCGGCTGGCCGGCGGCCTGGCCGGCAACTTGAGCAAACTTCAGACGGGCGTTTTTTCCAAAGAAGACCTGGCCGTTCTGCCCGGCTATTTAAAAGAGATCATCAACAAGGCAACGGCCAAAGACCCGCTTTTGCGCTTTGTTTCGGCCGCCGACTTCCGCCAGAGCTTGGAGCGGAAAGCGCTGCTGCGGCCGATCTTGGGCGACCCGGGGCTGGTCCGGATCTTTGAGAGCGTGGTGACGCAATACGGCGGGGAAGAGATCACGATCGAGAGCGAGTCCCTGCAGGATGTCGGCCGGCTCAAACTGCGCTGGGGCAAAGAGAAGCACCGCAACTGGCTGCTGGCGCTGGTCCTTTTGGCCGCCGTGGCGATCGGCATCCTCTATGCTTTCTTTTTGGGGAATAGTTAAATGATCACGGGATATTTGAGCCTCTATCTTATTTTTGTTATCGTGATCAGCCTGATCGTCGGTCTGCTGGTGCTGCGGCTCAAACTGCCTTCACCCCGGCTGATCATTACTATCCTTGTTGTTTTTGTCGCCTCGCCGCTCCTCATCGGCTATCTCTACCTGGTCTATTTTAATTCCCTGCCGGAGGTCATTGTGCCCAATGTGGTGGGGCTGGAAAGGCCGGCGGCTGAAGAGCAACTGGCAGATGTCGACCTGCGCGCGCGTGAAGCCGGCAATGTTTATGAATCAAAATATCCCGAAGGTTTTGTCGTCTCGCAGCGGCCGGAGGCCGGCCGCCGCGTCAAGGCCGGCCGCGTCGTCAATCTGATGATCAATTCCGGGGAAAACAAGGTGCCCGTCCCAAGTTTGCTGGGCAAGCCCTTCTCCCAGGCGGGCGACCTTTTGGCGGCCGCCCAATTCCGGCCGGGTGATGTGCGCTGGGAGAGGCATCCCGATCAGCCGGAAGGCGCCATCATCGCCCAGGAGCCGCTGCCGGGCGAGCTGGCGCCGGCCGGCTCGCTGGTCGACCTCTTAGTTGCCACCACCGTCGAAGTGGTGACCGAAGAAAAGGAAGGAGAATAAGATGATCAAGATCGCCCCCTCGATCCTGTCGGCCGATTTCCGCAAACTGGAGGAAGAGATAAAGAAAGTGGAGGCCGCCGGCGCCGACCTGATCCACATCGACGTCATGGACGGCCATTTTGTGCCCAACATCACGATCGGCCCGCTGATCGTCAAGGCGGCCCGCCAGGCGACCAAACTGCCGCTTGACGTCCATCTCATGATCGAAAACCCCGACCGCTTTATCCCGGATTTTGCCAAAGCGGGCGCCGATATCATCACGATCCACGCCGAAACTTCGAAAAGCCTCGACGAAGACATCGAGCTGATGAAACAAAACAACGTTAAGCCCGGGGTGGTTGTCAATCCGGGGACGCCGGTCGAGAATATTTTTCATGTGCTTGACAAGGTCGCCATGGTCCTTATCATGTCGGTCAATCCCGGCTTTGCCGGGCAGAAGTTTATGCCGGAGGTGCTGGGGAAAATTAGAAAGTTGAGAGAAAAAATTACTAATTCCCCACACTTAAGTGTGGGGAATAATAGGCCACCTGAGATAGAAATTGACGGCGGCATTAATTTAGAAACCGCAAAGGAAGCCGTCAAAGCGGGCGCCGATATCCTGGTGGCGGGCTCGGCGATCTTTGGCTCAAACGATTATGCGAAAGTTATTAAGGGCTTGAAAGGATGAGCATGTGGTCTGAAGACGATATTAGGTTCATGCGGGAAGTCCTTAACCTGGCCAAGTCGGCCGAGGGGCGCACGACACCCGATCCGATGGTCGGGGCGGTACTCGTTAAAGGCGGGCGTATCATCTCGATGGGCTATCACGGCGAGGTCGCCACGCCGCACGCCGAGGCCTGGGCGATCGATAAGGCCGGACCGGAGGCCAGGGGAGCGATCCTCTACGTTAACCTTGAGCCCTGTTCCCATTACGGCAAAAACCCGCCCTGCGCCGACCTGATCGTTTCAGCCGGCGTCCGCGAAGTTGTCGTCGCCATGAAGGATCCCAACCCGCTGGTCAACGGACGTGGTTTTGCGATCTTAAAAAAGGGCGGCGTTAAAGTCAGGTTCGGCCTGTTAGAAGTCGAGGCCAAACAGTTAAACGAAGTTTTTATCAAATTTATC
>JAGVQF010000012.1 GCA_020051815.1 Candidatus Saganbacteria bacterium
CGTGAAACCGATGAGGTCGGCCGCTTGATCGGCGGCTGGATAAAATCCCTCGACAAGCTCGGGACAAGACAGCAGACCGCCAAGTGAAACGCCGCGGACATCTTTTTGAAGAAATATGCTCGTTTCAAAACCTGCTTAAAGCCGCTAAAAAAACGCAGCGAGGCAAGCGCTTCAAGCGATCCGCAGCCGCCTTTAATCTGGAATTAGAAAGGGAACTTCTTTCAATACAGGAAAAACTTAGATCCCAAACCTATCGGATGGGGGCTTATCGGCATTTCTTTGTTTTCGATCCCAAGCGCCGCTTCATCAGCGCCGCACCCTATCTTGATCGAGTGGTTTAACACGCCTTGTGCAATGTGATCGAGCCGATCTTTGATAAGTCTTTTATCTTCGACTCTTACGCTTGCCAGGCCGACTCATATCATCTTTGTCGAAAACTATTGGCCAATACTCTGCTAAAAGCCTGCCTGTCCTCCTTCGGCGGATAAACCGGCAGGCAGGGGGTAAGCCTATAAAAAAGTCCGCGGCGGTTCAGCCTGGAACAACAACCAGGCGAACTTCAACGGCGTGAACCGGAACAACAACGATCCCGACAACCGGAACAACAATGTCGGTTTCCGGCTCGGCAAGGACTTGGATCTGCCGGAATCCGTATCTTTACGGAGATGCGGAGCGCGCGAAATTAAGTCCAGGGCTTATTCCTGTCCCCGAGCACCGAGCGTAGTCGAGGTGTCGAGGGGCGAATTAAAAACTGCCCGGCCTGGGTTAGTAGGCCTGTCTATGATAGGATTGAAAGCCAAGGCCGGGCGCCGACCGACCTGGGGGCTTGACGGCTAAGAAAGACTGTGAAATAATTCACAGATGAGGCGAGTATATGCATGGCTTCAAGCTGATTGCCGACGTCCTTAAAGAGGTTTTGGCCCGCAGTGAGGGCAAAAACGTCGAGATCGTCCGCCTGACTGTCGGCGAGAATTGCCATGCCCGTCCGGATGAGGTAGAATTTCTTTTCAGCCAGGCGGCCCGCGGCACCAGGGCTGAAACGGCTAAGCTTGAGATCAAACAGATCGCGGGCGACGATCTTGTTTTAGATTCGATCCGGGTAGAATAAATGAAACAGTTTATAATAAAAAAGCCAAAACTCTTCGAGCTTATTGATAAATTGGCGCGCGAGACGACGGTCATTGCCCCGGTCAAACAGGAAAACTTCACGAGTTTCGCGCCGATAACCTCGGCCGCCGAGATCGTCTGGGGCGCGCCGCAAACCGTTATCCCGCCGAAACAATTCTTATATCCGCAGTCGGAGGACTTGCTGGCCTATGAATTTGGCAATGGGGAGGCCCGGATCACCGGGCTCAATGCCGTCAAAGAGAGGGTACTCTTCGGCGTTCACCCCTGCGACCTCAATGCCATCGGCCAGATGGACCGTATCTGGGCGGAAAAGAATCCCGACGCCAACTACCTGGAAAAACGCAAGGCGATCACGCTGGTCGGCGTGGATTGCCTGGCGCCTTGTTCATCCGACGCTATCTGCCTGCGCCTGAACGGGCTCGATCCCAAGGGCCGATTTGATCTCTTCCTGACCGATATCGGCAGTGCCTTCTATGCCGAAGCGGCGACGAAGAAGGGCGAAGCGCTGGTCGAGGGCTTAAGGGCTCCAGCCAAGGCGGCTGACGGCAAAAGATTGACTGCGGTGCAGAAAAAGAGGACCGCGCTGTTCGACAAGCAAGAAAAAAAGCTTCTGCCTAAATATAAAGACCTGTCAAAATTGATGAAGGCGAATATCGACCATCCGGTCTGGGAAGAGAGAGGCAAGCTCTGTTATGGCTGCGGCTCGTGCAACATGGTCTGCCCGACCTGCTACTGCTTTGACGTCCAGGATTACATGCACGTCAGCCTGGTCAAAGGGGTGCGCAGCCGCGTCTGGGACGGCTGTATGACCGAAGAGTTCGCCAAAGTCGCCTCGGGCGAGAACTTCCGCGAAGACCGCTCGCACCGCCTACGCCACCGCACCTACCGCAAGCTCAACTATTTATATGATAAATGGGGCGAGTCCTTCTGCACCGGCTGCGGCCGCTGTGTCAAGGCCTGCCTGACCAAGATCGTGAGTCCGCTGGAGATCGCCAACGAGATCTATTCGAGGAAAATATGAAGACGCTTTATACGCCGGAAATGGCCGTGATCAAAAAAGTCATCCCCCAGACGCCGCTCGAGACGTTTTTTGAACTTGAGCTGACGGAGAGAAAAACGCTCGGCCACAAGCCGGGCCAGTTCGTCGAGGTCTCGATCTTCGGTCTCGGTGAAGCGCCGATCTCCGTCTCTTCGGCGCCGGAGCCCGACAAGCCGACTTTCGAGCTCTGCGTCAGGAAAGTGGGGAACGTCACCAATGCCCTCTTAGAGAAAAAAGTCGGCGATAAGATCGGCATCCGCGGCCCGTTCGGCAACGGCTTTGATATCGCCAAGTTCAAGGGCAAGGATATCCTCTTCATCGCGGGCGGGATCGGGCTGGTCCCGCTGCGGTCGCTGATCCTTGCCGTCCTCAATCGCCGGCCGGATTACGGCAGGATCAATGTGCTGTATGGCTGCAAGACGCCGCGAGATCTCTTGTTCAAGGGCGAGCTCAAATCATGGGAGTGCGGCGGCAGCGTAGAGTGCCTGATCACGGTCGACCTGGGCGACGAGAGCTGGCAGGGCGACGTCGGCGTCATCACGACGCTCATCCCCCGCGTCGAGATCGACGAGAAAAAGACCCAGGCGGTCATCGTCGGCCCGCCGGTCATGTACCGCTTTGTCATCAGAGAGCTCAAATCGCGCCGCCTGCCGGACGCTAATATCTGGATGTCGCTGGAGCGCAAGATGAAGTGCGGCGTCGGCAAGTGCGGCCACTGCCAGATGAACGACATTTATGTCTGCCAGGACGGCCCGGTCTTTAACTACGCCGAGCTCAAGAAAATTCCGGAGAGCATTTAAATGAAACCGAAAGTCGGATTTTTTAGTTTTACGAGTTGCGAGGGGTGCCAGTTAGTCGTCCTCTCGATGGCCGACAAGCTCCTTGACCTCCTCGGCGCCGTTGAGGTCGTCAATTTCCGTGAGGCCTCAAGCTACAAAGGCGAGGATTATGACGTGGCGATCGTCGAAGGGGCGCTCTCGACCGTCCACGAGATCGAAGAGATCCGGGCGATCAGAAAACAGGCCAAAATACTTATCGCTATCGGCGCCTGCGCCCACATCGGCGGCATCAATTGCATCAGGAACTTCGACAACCAGTTCGAGATCAAGAAAGCAGTTTACGGCGAGCGGGCGGCCAATTTCGATTCGATCCTGGCCCAGCCGATCGACGCCGTCGTCAAGGTCGACTATTATTCGCGCGGCTGTCCCCCGAATCGGGACGGCGAGGAATTCGTCGAGATCGTGACCGCCATCCTGCAGGGTAAAAAACCGTATATCCCCAACTTCCCGGTCTGCGTCCAGTGCAAGATGAAAGGGAACGTCTGCACGTTCCACAAAGAAAAGCCGATCACGTGCCTGGGCCCCGTCACCCGCGCCGGCTGTAACGCCCACTGCCCGAGCTACGGCAACGCCTGCATCGGCTGCCGCGGGCTGGTCGAGGAGCCGAACCTGAACGCCCATCAGGAGACCCTCTCCGGCGCTGGCCTGACAGTTGAAGAGAGCTTGAATTTTTACCGGATGCTCAACGGGATGATGGAGGTCGGCAAATAGTGTCAAAAGACATCAATATTAATGTTCATCATGTGGCCCGCGTCGAAGGCCACGGCAATATCGTGATCGATGTTGAGAGCGGCGAGCTCAAAAAAGTTGAGCTCCAGATCGTCGAAGCGCCGCGCTTTTTTGAGGCGATGCTCAAGGGCCGGCGTTTTCCCGAAGCGCCCCAGATCACCAGCCGCATCTGCGGCATCTGCGCCGTCGGCCACACCGTCGCCTCTCTGCGGGCGCTCGAGGA
Organism: Candidatus Saganbacteria bacterium; assembly: GCA_020051815.1. GTDB lineage: Bacteria > Margulisbacteria > WOR-1 > O2-12-FULL-45-9 > XYB2-FULL-48-7 > 2-01-FULL-53-15. Next base: position 3,959 of record JAGVQF010000012.1, read on the forward strand.
CGCGCTGGGGATCGAGCCCTCCGAGCAAACGGTCCTCTTGAGAAAAGCCGTGCTCGAAGCGGAGATGCTGCAATCGCACGTCCTGCATTATTACTTTCTGGTGGCCCCGGATTTCTTTAACGTCCCGAGCGTCATCCCGCTGGCGGCCAGCCACCCCGACGTCGTCAAGCGAGCCCTGCGCATGAAGAAGCTGGCCGACGATATCGTGACGATCATCGCCGGGCGGCACCCGCATCCGATCTCGATGGTCGTCGATGGCTTCACCCACATTCCGACCGAAGCGCAACTGCGCGACGCGCTGCAACGGCTCAAGACAATGCTCGCCGATGATGTCCCGCCCACGCTTGACCTTTTCGCTTCGCTGAAATTCCCGGTTTTTGAGCGCAAGACCGATTACGTCGCCCTGAAAAATCCCGACGAGTACGCCTATTACGACGGGATCATTCATTCCACCGAAACAGGCGAGACCAGGCACCGGGATTATAAGAACAAGGTCAA
>JAGVQF010000086.1 GCA_020051815.1 Candidatus Saganbacteria bacterium
ATAACGCGATTGTGTTGGGGAAGTTGCTTTACGCCCAGAGTACTGATAAATACGCTCAGTTTATGGTACAGGCGATCAACCAGATGGAAGATTTCAGCATTTTCGGGACTAAATGGCAGCTGGAGGCGGCGGCCAGGAATCTTGAGGAGGTAAAACATGGCTGAATTTACTTATGCCAAAGGGAGGATCAACGAATCCCTGCAATTTATTTCCAAAGAGATGAAGGAGTTTGAGCTAGAATACGCCAGCAAAACCTGGGAAGAATATCAAAAAGATAATAAACTGCAAAAGTTGATGGATCGGACGGTTGAAAATATTCTCACGGCGCTGATCGAGGTTTGCGGCACTCTCCTGGCTTCGAAAGGGATTGCGGCAGAGAACTATAGCGAGGTATTAGGGAAAGCGGCTGAAATGCTTGGAATGAATCCTGCCGAGGGCGAAGCTCTGATGAAATTAGCGATACAGCGAAATCGTCTGGCCCACCGCTATTTAGACTTTAGATGGCAAGCCATAAAAATTTATATTGATCAGCGAGAGACAATTGGAAAACTTTTGGACGGCATATTGAAGAGGGAAAAATCATGAAGGTCGGATATCTCGGTCCTGAAGGGACCAATAGCGAAGAAGCCAGCCGGCTTTATCTGAAGAAGTTAGAAGGCAAAGTCGATCTGATCCCAGCTTCGACTTTCCATGATGTCCTTTCGGCAGTCAACCGCGGCAAGATCGACGAAGCGATCGTGCCGATCGAGAACTCGATCGAGGGGACGATCGGCCTCGTGACCGATATGCTCGTCAAAGACGTTGACTTGAAGATCCGGCAGGAGTTAGTTGTGCCGATCTATCATTATCTAATGGCTCGCAAAGGTGTTTCTTTGCGCGGCATCAGGAATGTCATCTCCAATCCGCAGATACTTGACCAGTGCAAAGATTTTTTGCGCAAAAGACTGCCCAAGGCAAGACTTCATCTGGCTTACAGTTCCGCCGAGGCGGCCAAGCAGGCGGCCACCTGCCTTGATCCAACACTGGCCGCTATCGGGACAGCCGCGTCGGCCAAGCTTTACGGCTTAAAGATCGTCGCCTCAAAGATCAACGTGCGCGAGAACAAGACGCGCTTTGTCGTGCTGGCCAAAAAGGACCATCCCAGAACGGGCCGCGACAAGACCTCGATCGTCTTTTCGACCTCCAAGGACCGCCCGGGGGCGCTCCACGATATCCTGGCCGAGATCGCCATCCGCAACATCAACCTGACGAAGATCGAATCGCGGCCGTCGAAGAAAGCGCTGGGCGATTATTTCTTTTTTGCCGACATGCACGGGCACCGGCAGGACCCGGTCATCGCCGACGCGCTCTTTGAGATCAAGCGTAAAGCTTCTTTTCTAAAACTGCTTGGCTCGTATCCAAGGGTTTAATAATATGCATCACGAAGAAAAAGATTCGGGCTTAATGGAAGGTCTCCTGATCGGCGGGCTGATCGGCGCCGCCGTCGGTGTCCTTTTTGCCCCGTTCAGCGGCGAGCGATCGAGAAACCTGATCAAGGAAAAGTTAAAAGATCTTGATCTTGATGATATTGTCGGCCGGTTTTCCGAAGCTTTTGAGGAAGCCAAGCAGGAAGCCGGCAAGGTCCAGGACGACCAGGCGAGGGGGGAATAAATGCTGCAAACTTATTTGATCAATATCCTGCTCTTTTGCGCTATCCTGCTCCTGATCGCTTTTATCGTGGGGACGGTCCAGCTGATCATTATCCTGATCGATGTCCGGCGCTCGGTCAAAGAAGTGACAGAAAAGGTCAATGCCATTACTTCGCTCTTTGACATTGTCACGGTGTTTTCCGGCGCTTTTGGGCTGGCCAAGGGCAAGCTAAGCGGCAGAATGCCGGGCAAAACGACGCTGACCGCGTTTGCGGCTGGGTTAAAAAAGGGACTTGAAGTTCTTTTTAAGAAATAAGGGGGGATTTAGATGGGTAAGATCAAAAGTTTCTTGAAGGTTCTGACGTTCGGCGGGTTGGTCGGGTTCATCGGCGGTTTGCTGTTTGCGCCGTCAAAAGGTGAAGAGACCCGTGAAAAGTTAAAAGACGCGCTTGGTAAAGGCAAAACAAAATTTGACGAACTAAAACAAGAGTTTGGCAAAAAAGAATAGTAATTAAGGAGGAGGCAATATGGCGGAAGAGTGGAAAAGAGCCGAGTTATTACTCGAAAAAATCAGCAGCGATGTCAAAGCGATCGCTGAAGGGCATTCGTTATTGAATAGAAAAATAGACGAAAAGTTCGATAGTTTGAGCGGCGAAATGAATGAGAGGTTTGATGACCTTTCTTCGGGGGTAAAAGACATTAGCCGCGACCTTAAGGGACACATTCGACAAACGGTGCCTCCGGCTCATGTTCCAGTCTAAGATCGAAGCGCTTATAGAATCGGCGCTCACAAAGCTCGGCGTTCCAGAAAAAGTTGAATTTAAGGTCGATGCTTCTCCGCGCAAAGAATTTGGCGATTTTGCCTCAAATGCCGCTATCCCTTTGGCTCGCAAGCTGGCCCGCAATCCTCTTGATATTGCCCAGCAGATAGTCAAACTTATTGAGACTGCCGATCAAGGCAATACATTCTCGAAGATCGAAGTTGTTAAGCCCGGCTTTATTAATTGTTTCATCAAAGACGATCTTGTCCAGGGCTCGATCCGGGAGATAATTACACAGGACCAGCGTTGGGGTATGGGGTATGGCGGTAAGGGGGAAAGGATACTGCTCGAATTCGTTTCAGCCAACCCGACGGGGCCGCTCCATGTTGGCCATGGCCGCTGGGCGGTGATCGGCGATTGCATCGGCCGGTTGTTAAAAGCGGCTGGCTTTAAGGTCGAGACCGAATTTTACGTCAACAATATCGGCAATCAGGTTGAAAAGCTTTGGGAATCGGTTGAGGCGGCCAGGGCCGGCAAGCCGACCCCGGAGAATGGTTACGGCGGCGCCTACATTAAAGATGTCAAAGGCGGAAACAAGGAAGAAGTCATCGATCATATCCTGACCGAACAAAAAGAGACTCTCGGGAAGCTGGGCGTCCATTTCGACCGCTTTTTTAATGAGAGCGAGCTCCACAAGAAGGGCGAGGTTAAAGAAGCGATCTTACGCCTCGAGAAAAACCACAAGACGATCATAGAAGAAGGGGCGATCTGGTTCAAGTCGCAGGAGATGGGCGACGATAAGAACCGGGTCCTCGTCCGCGCTGACGGCAACTCGACTTATTTTGCCGCCGATCTGGCTTATCATCTCGATAAATTCTCCCGCGGTTTTGATCTGCTGATCAATATTTGGGGGACCGACCACCACGGTTACGTGAAGAGATTGAAAGCCGCAGTGGAGGCGATGGGCCTGCCGGCCGATAAGCTGGAAATAATCATCGGCCAGCTGGTCACGCTTTACCGCGGCAATGAACCGGTCAGGATGAGCAAGCGGACGGGGGAGATGGTTTCGCTTTTGGAGGTGATCGACGAGACCGGCGCCAACGCGACCCGCTTTTTCTTTGCCGCCACCGACGTCAACTCCCATCTCGATTTTGACCTGGAACTGGCCAAGAAGAAATCTTCCGATAATCCCGTTTATTATTTGCAGTACGGGCACGCGAGGATCTGCAGCATTTTGAGTAAGGACCCCGAACTCGCGACACGCGACACGCGACTCGCGACAGATCTCTCCGGTTTGACCGAGCCTGTAGAAAGAGAGCTGATGATGAAACTGCTGGCCTGGCCGCGGCTGGTCGAAGACGCCGCCCGCCTGCGGCACCCGCACCGGTTAACCGAATACGGCAAGGAGCTGGCGATCGTCTTCCACAAATTCTACGAGCAGTGCCGCGTGCTGGGCAACCCCGCGCGCCTGACGCTCGTCGACGCCTCTCGAATCACTCTGCGCAATGTGTTAGAATTGTTAGGAATTACGGCCCCGGAGAGTATGTGAAATATGAAATACGCGTTCTTTAAAGGTAAAATAGTCCCTTTTAGCGAAGCTAAGATCTCGATCATGACTCACGCTTTTAATTACGGCACCGGCGTGTTCGAGGGTATCCGCGGCTATTGGAATGCCGAAAAGAACCAGCTTTTCATCCTCAAGCTCAAGGAGCATTACGAGCGGCTGGCAAGGTCGACGAACCTCGGCCTCAAGTCCGAAATGAAATATTCCGTTGATGAGCTATGTGCTGCCACAGTTGAGCTGGCCAAAAAGAACGGCTACAAAGAAGACATTTATATCCGGCCGATCTATTATAAATCACAGGAAAAGATCGGGCTGGGGTTGATCGGGATCGAAGACGATTTCTGCATGTTCGTGGCGCCGTTCGGCGCCTATCTCGACATCACAAAGGGGATCCGCGTCTGCGTCTCTTCGTGGTGGAGGATATCAGAAAAATCGGCCCCCCAGGGAGCCAAGATCACCGGCGCCTATTTTAATTCTTCGCTGGCCAAGGCCGAGGCACTGGCCAAAGGCTTTGACGAGGCGATACTTCTCTCGCACGAAAAAACTGTGGCCGAGGGGTCTGGTGAGAACCTTTACATGGTTAAAGACGGCAAACTGATCACCCCGCCGCTCTCCGAGACAATTTTGCCGGGCATCACCCGCGTCTGTGTCATGGGGCTGGCGGCCAATGAGCTCGGCCTCAAGACGGTTGAGCGCCAGATCAAGCAGAGCGAGCTTTACGGCGCGGACGAGCTTTTCTTCTGC
>JAGVQF010000010.1 GCA_020051815.1 Candidatus Saganbacteria bacterium
AAATAGGGGATCTCACGCCGGCTACGCAGGTCAAGCTGCTGCGCGTCCTCCAGGAAAAAGAATTCGAGCGGCTGGGCGGCACGCACACGATCAAGATGAACGCCCGCGTTATTTGCGCCACCCACCGCGACCTGGAAAAAATGGTTAAAGAGGGGAAATTCCGCGAGGACCTCTTTTACCGCATCAATGTTTTTCCTGTCCTGATCCCGCCCCTGCGCGAGCGCAAGGAAGATATCCTGGTGCTGGCCGATCATTTTATCAATAAATTCAAAAAAGAGAATAAGAAGAAAGTTCGGGGGATCAGTCGTGCGGCGCTTGACGTCCTGATGACCTACGGCTGGCCGGGTAACGTGCGCGAACTTGAGAACGTAGTCGAGCGGGCCGTTATTCTCTGCCAGAAAGAGCTGATCACGCCGGCAGAGCTGCCGGCCAACCTGCAGGCCAAAGAGCCGATCGAACTGCCCGCGGCCGGCGCCTCCTTGCCGGAGATCGTCGAGACGATAGAAAAGCAGAATATTAAAGAAGCCCTAGAAAAATTTAAAACCCAGCGCAAGGCGGCAAAAGCACTGGGCTTGACAGAGCGTATGCTCGGCTATAAAATCAAGAAGTATAAACTTTAATCAGCCCTCACCCGCTGACTCAAACCGTCCCCCTCTCCATTTCCAATGGAGAGAGGAAAATCATTTTCCCTTCTCCATCGCAGATGGAGAAGGAGGCTGGTTTGCGCGAGCGGATGAGGTGACTTCATTTCATGACGGATGAGGGCTGAAATTGCCCCCATACAAAATAGTATACCTGGTCTACAAAATAGTAGATAAGTCTCTTCTATTTTCTCTTTCCCTCATGGCAATATTCTTGCTTCTCCTCTTGCGTCATGCTTACAAAGGTTAAATCAATTATTACATTGGCGTTTCTCGGGATGGTGGCGGCCGGCCTGGCGCTGATCTATGTTAAGAAAAGAATGGTTGATGAGAACGAGTGGTTTTTTATTTAAAAAGGAGGAGAGGGGGATAAATCAGATAATACCCCACACTGAAGTGTGGGGATTAAATAAGGTTATTCCCCATACTTTAGTATGGGGTTTCATGCAAACTTTAATAGGAGGCGATTGAAATGAAAAACAGATTGATGGTTGGATCGTTTGTTAGTTTTTTGGTTGGATTGTTGTCGGGAGGGGCGCTGGCGACGCCGTCGACAACATATTGGACGCCCTGTGTTTCGGATATTCAGCCCTATGGGGTCTGGCATGTGGGTATTGATAATTATTTCACCCTGTTGACAAAGACGACGGATAGTCCGGCCGCTGGAGCTTTTGCCACCGATGTGGGTTTAACGGTGGGGGTTATTCCTTCCGGCCCACTGCAGGCGGAAGTGGGGATCGATCTTTTGGAGCCGACCAATGATCCGGCGTTTTTCAACGGCAAGATCGGCGTGCCCGAGGGGACTCTATTTGCCGGAGCGCCTTCACTGGGCCTCGGAGTTTTCAATGTCGGTTTTAATCAGTCAACCCAGGGGCAAAATATCATGTATCTAATGGTGGGGAAAGACCTGGGCAGCGCCGGACGGCTGCACGCTTCTCCTTATTATACGGGAAGATTCAGCGCTCTTGGCCTGGGGACGGATGATACCGGCTGGATGCTTGGCTATGACAAGGGCTTTCTACCAGTCAAAGATTTTTCCGGCGAATACAGTAAATGGGTATTTGCGGCGGACTATGCTTCGGGCAGCAACGCGTTGGGCGGTGGAGGGGCTGGGCTTTATTATTATTTTACCAAGACAATAAGCTTGCTGACCGGGCCGGTGTTTTTCAACAATCAGGCAATTAATGGCAAATGGAAATGGACCGCGCAACTGGATATCAATATTTAAAACATATAATAATTCCCCACACTTAAGTGTGGGGAATTAGGGAAAAAGATAAGGAGGAGAGTAAAATGGATATCGCAAGTTTAAGTAACTCGATAAATCTGGTTTGGGTGATGGTCGCGGGGTTTCTGGTCATGTTCATGCAGGCGGGGTTCGCGCTGGTTGAGGTTGGCATGACGCGGATCAAAAATGCCAATCACACTATGCTCATGAATATGATGATCTATGGCATCGGGATCTTGGGTTTCTTTCTCTTAGGCTTTGGATTAATGTTCGGCGGGGTGGGGGCGCTACCGACGTTAGGCGTCGACGGCTCGATCTTGAACCGTGAATTCACGGTTAACTTATTCGGTAAGAGTTTTGGGCTTTTCGGCCTGACCGGCTTTGCTCTCGGCGGTATCACCAGCATGGGAGTGATCGGTTTCTTTCTCTTCCAGCTGGTCTTTATGGATACGACTGCGACAATACCGACCGGCGCCATGGCCGAGCGCTGGAAATGGCTGGCATTTGTTATTTACGGATTCTTTGTCTCGGCGATCCTCTATCCAATTTTTGGGAACTGGGTCTGGGGCGGCGGCTGGCTCTCCCAGCTCGGCGCGAACTTTGGTTTCGGCCACGGCCTGGTTGATTTTGCCGG
>JAGVQF010000156.1 GCA_020051815.1 Candidatus Saganbacteria bacterium
AAAAATTATGTGCTCGTATTTTGCCTCGCTGATCCCCTTCTTGAACGCCCGGCCAACCCCTTTTTCCGGCAGGGTGAAGAACCGCACCTGCGGATGCTTCGTCTCCAGTTCTCTGCCGATCTTTTCGGTCGAGTCGGTCGAGCCGTTGCTGACAATGATGACCTCGAGGTTAGGATTAAGCCCCTCGACTTCGCTCGGGGCAAGGATTAAGCAATAAGTGATAAGTTTGCTGACGCTTTTCTCAAGCAATTCTTCTTCGTTATAAGCCGGGACAATAATTGTGAATGGCTTCATTTAAGCTTCTTGAGCCGGTCGAGAGAATATTTGGCCCAGCTGGTTGTCGGGAAATCGCGGATGATTCTTTTATATAGATCGGCCGCGGTTTTTTTATTGCCCAGATTGGCTTCGCAATAGGCGAGGTCAAAATAGGCCTGCGGCGTCCAGAACGAGTTGGGATAGTCCTTGATAAACTCCCTCAACTGTTTGGCCCCTTCGGTAAAGTTATTTTCCCGGACAAAAGTGGTGGCGTAGAAGATGGCCGCTTCGTTGCGCCGGCCCGACATCATTTTGGAGGCGGCCAGCGCGTGGCCGTATAACTGCCTTGACAGCGTCCAATTGCCCCGGTCAAAGGCGCCCCGAGCCGCGACCATAAAAGAGCTGGGGCCCGGCCGGACCAGCCCGGCGATAAAGAAAGCCGCGACCGATATAACCGCGATCAGGCCGACGGCAAGCCATCTTGCGCCGTTAACTTCCGACCCAGAAGAGACTTGAACCGCCCTGATCCAGAAAGGGATTGAGATGATCAGGACAAGGCCCAAAAGCGTCAGCAGTTTTCCTGCAAGGCCCAAAGATCCCGCCTCGAAACTCAGGCGAACCTTGTGGGCCGTCGGAAAGATCAGCATGAAAGAGGGAGAGACGAGATATATCTTATCCGCCCCCTCAACTCGCCAGTTAGGATGATAGGAAACTTTTATCAGCAGAGGACGACCGATCTCGGAGGTTTCGATCTCGATCGACTCGTTTTTAACGATACTCTTAACTTTGATATGTTTTGTTGTGTAAGGGAGCTTCTTTAGCTGTGAGAGGTCGGTTATGACTTGCTTGAAATGACTGCGGTCGGCCTTGTCCGCCTGTTTTTTGAAAACGACAAAAGTATCATTGAGGTCCCGGCGCGCGAACCACTGATAGGCGGCGTCGCGCCAGTCGTTGGTCGTCATGAGGGCCGGCTCATTGGCCAGCGGCTCGACGTATTGGCCGGAATTGGTCAACAGGCGATAGATATTGTATTCGCCAACTTTCTTTTCGAGTTTGAATTCCGGCTGGGCTTTGAGGGCGTCTTTAACTTCCGGCGAGCGGACGACAAATTGGGAGACGTTGAAGAGCTTGAAGTGCTCCGCACCGCTCTTGAGATCAAAAGTGGAGTAGAAATAATCCTGCAGGGGATTGCACGGCTGGTACGAGGTTTCGGATTCGATATAAAAAACGAAAGGGGCCGAGATGGCGCCCAGCATGTGGATGCCTTCGAGCGTCTGCCGTTTGGCGAAGTAGGGGAGGGTTTCCGAGGAGCGGATCGAACCGAGCGCTTCGTCGGCCGGCGCGTGCTCCCATTCCACCCGTCCGCCGTTGGAATTTTTCAGGAACTCGTTGATCCCTTGAAAGATGGGCCAGGTGTTTTTTTGTTCGTAGCCACCGTAGTTCCAGTTGATCCAGCCGCGGATATAGGTGGTGTTGGCGTTGACCCAGATCGCGACGACGATAAAAATAATGAGCGGCAGGAGAAAAGCGGCCCGCATGTCTTTTAAGAGCGCGGCAAAACCGACGGCGCCAAAGACCGCGAGCAGCAGCTGGAAGAAAGGGGCAAAGCGGATATCGAGGATGCCGATATTGGGCCCGGCGAGATAAACGAAGACGCAGGCAAGAATTAGATAAACGAAATAAGCCGTTCTTTCATCTTTCCGCTTAAAGAAAATCGAGAAAGCCCCGAGCGCCATGAACGGAATAAGTACGAGGGGAAAAACTTCCAACAGCGAGTTGATCGTCCAGCGGAAAACGAACGTTGTCGTGTAGGGCGTATTGCCTAAGACCGGCAAAAGCCAAAAGGCGAGCAGGAGAAAGCCGAGCGTGTATGTGCCCAGCAGGTATTTCCAGTTGCGGCGAAGATCACCCAAAAGGAAAAATGAGCCGATGATCAGGGCGAAGATCAGGGTGTAGGCGTGGCTGAAGCCGGCCAGAAAGATCAGGGCGGCGTTTAAAACCAGATATTTTTGTTCCTTCACGCCGCGGTAGAGCGTACCCAGCAGTAAAAAAACGAAAGCCGTCCCCAAACTGTAGCAGAATTCACCGGCCAGGGTGCTCGGGATATTGCCGCCCCACATGGAATTGCCCTGGTTGAAAAGAAATGGCAGGGAAAAGACCGCCGCGAAAATGGGGATCGGGAACGCGTATTTTAGAAATCGGAAAGCGGCATATATCGAAAAGGGGAGGAGGAGCGTCCCCAGCACGGTTATTAACTTAAATGAAACTTCGAGCGAAATAAAAAAGCTTAAAAACGCCATCAGCAGGAACGGCAAGGGGAAATAATGATAGAAGAGGGGATAGCCGGCGTAATTGCCCTGGTCCCAGCCCATGATCTTGCCCTGGGGCAGCAGGACCTCCTTGAGCTGGACCGCGGCCGGATAGTGCGAGCCGGTATCGCCGCCGTTGATCGTCGTTTTTAATAAAAGCAGGCGAGGATCAAAATAATTCAGGCAAAAAAATACGATCAGGCCAAGCACGATTAAGTCGATACAGCCCTCACCCGCTGACATCAAACCGACCCCCCTCTCCCAGAGGGAGAGGGGAAAAGATTTTTGCGACCGTGGGAAAGAGTTATTGCCCACGATTAAAAAACTGGGCACCGATGAAAATGGCGGTCAGCAAACCAAGAATAATAATGACAGCCGCATAACCCAGACCGAAAAATCCGGCCTCGGCGCCGATGCGGATGACGCCGGGGGAGAGCGTCGTGTAATGCAGGCCCTGATCTTCGAATTGCGTGACGGCAAAGACCTGATAGGTACTGCCGGAGAGCGCCGAAAAATTCTTGACGGCAAAGGCCAGTTTGGCTTCCGACTTCGGGCCCAGCTCAAGCTCGCGGCTCTCCTCGCCAACCGTCAGCTCCCTGGGCGCCAGGAGAAAAGTTTTTAATTTAAGCAAGCTTGACGCGCTGTTCTTGACCGTCAATTCGAGTTTGCCGTCTTTGGAAAATGAGACCGGTTTGATCTGGCCGAAGACCGGAGCGGTCGTCTCCTGTTTATAAATATAAGTCTGGGCGGTCAGCGCCGAGAACGGGTACTGGTTGGCGTCGGTGTAATGGACGGTGATAATGAGAGGGTAAGTCCCCGGGCGCGTCAGGCGCAGGGGAAAGAGCGCCCGGCCTTCAAAGGCGGCGCCGACCCTAAGCTCGGCCTGTTTGTCTGAAAGTTTTTTCTGGTCACCGACCTCGACTTCGACCCGGACGTTATAGGCCGATTCGTCGCCCCGGTTGGTCAGATTAACCTTGACCTCGAGGCGGTCAGCCGCCACCCGGGTGGTGACGGAAGTGGGGAGCGAAATATAGGAAGCGAAGGCCGGTGCGGTAAATAAGACACAAAGCAGGATTAGGGCCTTAACTTGCTTCATTTCTTCTCTCCTTCAATCACAATTTTCCTGAAATCCGCGACGGAGAGATAGAGCTTTTCGAGCGATTTGAGGAGGGCAAGGCGGTTGACGCGCAGGCGCAGGTCCTCGTGCATGACGAGGATCTTGTCGAAAAAATGCTCGATCGGGGCGGTCAGCTTGGCGAGCTCCCGGGCCGCCTCGGCCCACTGCTCTTTCTTGGTCTTTTCGGTCACCGACCAGTTTATCTTGAGGTAAAGATCATAGAGCTCTTTTTCCGTGCTCTCCGAGAGGTCGTGCTCGAGCACCTGTTCGCGGGGCGGGTTGCCGGCCAACCGGCTCAGCCGGTCCGCGGAGGCGACGACCCCCGCCAGCCAGGGTTCGTGAAGGAGCGGGTTAAGGGCCTGCGCTTTTTCCACGGCGTCCAGAATATCGTTAAAGCCGTGGAGGGCGGCGTCGGCCACGTCATAGCGTATCCCTTTTTCAAGGATCAGCGGGCGCAGACGGGCGGCAAAAAATTCGATGATCTCTTTCTTGATGCGGGCCAGATCCTGGTAGCCGGTCTCGCCTTTGTTAAAAAGATAGCCGAGGAAGACCGGCTCGTATAATTTGTGGCTGTACCTGATCGCTTCGTCGAGCTGGAAGTCGATCTTTTTTTCGAGCACGATGCGGATGATGCCGTGGGCCGCGCGCCGCAGGCCATAAGGATCTTCCGAACCGGTCGGGAGAAAACCGGCCGAGAAGGCGCCGACGATGGAATCGAGCCGGTCGGCGAGAGCCACCAGCGTCCCTTCGGTCGACTGCGGCAGGATATCCTCGGCAAACCTTGGCAGATAATGTTCGAAAATGCCGGCGGCGACTTTGGGGTCTTCGCCCGAGAGGAGCGCGTATTCCCGGCCCATCGTCCCCTGCAGTTCGGGAAACTCAAAGACCATTTTGGTCGTGAGATCCGCTTTGCACAGCTCGGCGACCCGGCGGGCGTTTTTGACCGGCGCCTCTTCGAGCAGCAGCTTTTTGCCCAGCCATTCGACCAGCTGGCCCAGGCGCTCCGTCTTGTTGTAGACGGCGCCGAGTTTTTCGAAGAAAGCTATCCTTTCGAGGTCGGCGACGCGCAGCTTGAGCGGCACTTTCTTATCCTCTTCAAAAAAGAAGCGCGCGTCCGCCAAACGGGCGGAGAGGACCTTTTCGTTGCCGGCGACGACTTTTGGATTCTTACAGCCGTCGGTCACGACCGCGAACATGGGCTGGAGCCGGCCACCCTCGTCCAGGATCGGAAAATACTTCTGGTTCTTTTTCATCGAGGTGATCAGCACTTCCTGGGGGAGGTCGACGAACTCCTTTTTGAATTTGCCGATATAAACGAGGGGGTTTTCGACCAGATAGGTCACTTCGGCCAGCAGGTCTTCGCCAATCAGGGCGCGGGCGCCGGCTTTTTGCGCCGCGGCTTCGACTTTTTTCCTGATCAGTTCCTTGCGTTCATCCTGGTCAAGCACAACGCCGAGCTTGAGGAGTTGCTGTTTGAACGCGATAAGATCTGCAGCCCTCACCCGCTGGCCCTTAACACGCCCCCCTCTCCCAGAGGGAGAGGGTAGAGACGAATACCGATGAGCAAAAGTATTGTCACCCGATTTTATTCCCGCGAGTTCAAACTTGACGACTTTGCTGCCGTAAAGCGCGAGAATAGAGTGGATCGGCCGGATGAATTTAAAGTCGAGGGCGCCCCAGCGCATCGAGACCGGCTGGTAGAGCGAAGTGACAAGCTCGGGCAGGAGTGTGCGCAGGATGGTTTCGGTCGGCTTGCCCTTGCGGGTCACTTTGGCGACAACAAAATTCTTCTCGCCGGCGGTCTTGACGGTTAGTGCTTCGACCGGCACCCCCTGGGCGCGGGCAAAGCCGAGCGCCGCTGCGGTCGGTTTCCCGGCCGGGTCAAAGGCGACCTGCGCGATCGGGCCCCTGACTTCTTCGGAGAGATCGGGCTGTTTGGCCGAGATGTTCTCGACAGAGAGGACGAGGCGGCGGGCTGTCCCCAGCGTGATGACCGGGCCAAAGGTCAGCCGCTCGCGGGCGAGTTTCTCCGCCGCTTTCTTTTTCAGGTCGGCGAGGAGGCCGGGCATAAAGCGCGCCGGTATTTCCTCACAGCCGAGTTCAAACAGGACGTTCGACATATAATTTAGCGCAGCTCCTTGCCATTTTTCTGATCCTCAAAATATAGGCCATGCGCTCCGAGACGGAGATCGCGCCCCGCGCGTCGAGAATGTTAAAAGCGTGCGAGCATTTTAAAATATAATCATAGGCCGGGATGACCTCACCGCTCTTGAGCAGGCGCAGGGCTTCTTTTTCATAGATGCCAAAAAGCAGGGAGACGGCCTCGACATCGGCCGTCTCGAAATTGTATTTTGACTGTTCGCGCTCCTGCGGCAGGTAGATGTCGCCATATTTGACCTTGTCATTCCATTTGATGTTATAGACGCTGTCGACCTGCTGGATGAACATGGCGATCCGCTCGAGGCCATAGGTGATCTCGACGGAAACCGGCTTGCAGTCGTAGCCCCCGCACTGCTGGAAGTAGGTGAACTGGGTCACTTCCATCCCCTCCGCCCAGACCTCCCAGCCCGTGCCCCAGGCGCCGAGCGTGGGCGACTCCCAGTTATCTTCGACAAAGCGGACGTCATGTTTGGCCGGTTCTATACCGAGCGAACGAAGTGAGTCGAGGTACTTATCCTGGATATCAAGCGGGGAGGGCTTCATGATGACCTGGTACTGGAAATAATGGAAAAGGCGGTTCGGGTTTTCGCCATAGCGGCCGTCGGTCGGACGCCTGACCGGATCGATATAAGCAACGTTGCAGGGTTTGTCGCCCATGACGCCGAAGAACGTGGCGGGAGACATCGTGGCGGCTCCCTTTTCCATGTCGTAGGGCTGGCGGATAACACAGCCCTGATCGGCCCAGTAAGTGTTAAGTTTTGCGATAATTTCTTGAAAATTCAGCGGCTTCATAAATTTTTCAAATATTTGCTGATATCGTCGTGATTGCCGACAAAAAGGAAAGCTACAGTGTCTCCAGTTAGAGAAAAAAGTATCCCATCTTTAAGCGAGGCCCTTATTTCCCACACTTCGTCAAGCAGGTATTTCAGGCCCAATCCCTCAGCTTTAACTCCAGATTCATAAAATGTTATCAAGGCTTGAATTGCATCAAGGACTTTCTCTTGTTTCTCGGTCGGCAGCTTTTTAAAAATTCGCTTAAATGAGTTTTTTCGCTCATAATTCACTTTTTCATTAACCCTCTCAAATGTTTTATCATTGCTTTGCCCGATTTGAAGGTTTTCCCTTTTTCCTTTTTCAGCGATACCAATTTATGCAATTCTTCTTCAGTAAATTCTTCTTCTTTCGGCGCTTTTGGAGTAATAATAATGCGGTAACCGTCGTCAGTCACCTTAACATAACTGCCCGATTCAATGCCGACATGCCGACCGATATTTTTGGGGATCGGGATGAAAATATTATTATTTCTTTCGATTACTTTTTTAGTCATTTTACACCTCCCGTAATTTCTTGATAATTCAGCGGCTTCACTCTATAATTATACCATGCTTAAAACAGCTATCAAGAAGGTTGTTGAGGGGGAAAATTTAACCCGCGAAGAAGCCGGCCGGGCCATGGATGTTATCATGCAGGGCAATGCCACCCCGTCCCAGATCGCCGCGCTGATTACGGCTTTGAGGATCAAGGGAGAGACTGCCGACGAGATCACCGGGCTGGCCGAAAAGATGCGCGAGCACGCGGT
>JAGVQF010000048.1 GCA_020051815.1 Candidatus Saganbacteria bacterium
ACATCCGAGATAATGATGTCAGCGATCAAGACAAAGCCGGCAAAACCGGCCCCGATCAGCGCCGAATCCAAAAGGATCGGGCCGATCGAGTTGAGGGAAAAGAGCGGGATGAGCGAGAGCGCAAGAGCGGCCAGCGAGAGCAGGAAGGCACGCCGGGCGCCGAGCCTGACGGTGATCCGGCGCCAGACGAAAAGCATGGGAATGGCGGCCAGGAACGGCACCGAGAGGATCAGCGCGATCGTCGGCGGCGCGGCGTTCAAAACGTATTTGGCAAAGAACGGTATGGCGGCGAGGATGGTCAGGAAACTGTACTGGACGAACAGGTTGGCCAAAACAAAAGTTAAAAATGAGCGGTTGCCGAGGCAAGCGCGCAGAGCCTGGCCGACCGAAAGCTGGCGGTCGCGGTTATAGGCCGGCCGCTCGCGGCTCCCCCAGATGGCCGCCGCAAGCGAGAGGACAATGACCCCGCCAAAGATCGCCCCCATCCAACCCCAGCCCAACTGTGAAAAGATCACCGGCGGCAGGGCGATCCCGATCAGCAGCCCGATCATGCCAAAGCTCTGCCGGTAAACGTTGACCTGCGTTCTCTCTTTGAAACTGGGATACATTTCGGGGAAAAGCGCCGCCCAGTTGAGGATCGTCATCGAATAAAGCCCGTCAAAAATACAGATCAGCGCCGCAAAATAGATAAAGAGGGGTAATGTATCTCCGATGTCCCGGAAGGGCGGGACCCAGAGCAGAAAATAGACCAGACCGAACGGCACGGCGCCGAAGATGAGATAAGGGAGCCTTTTACCCCAGTGGCTGCGGGTGCGGTCGGAGAGATAACCGATAATCGGATCGTTGACCGCGTTCCAGACGGCAAAGACAAGCATGCCGGCCGCCGCCAGATAAACCGGCAGTTTGACCACGTCAACGTAGAAGAAAATGATGTAAGTGGAAAACGCCTGGTAGGAGACGGCGGTGGCCACCGCGCCTAAACTATAGGCCAGTTTTCTGATCAATTAGATGTTTATCGCTTCGACCGGGCAGGCGTCGGCCACTTCTTCAAGATTATGCAGTTCGCACTCGCTCTTGGTCGCCTGCGCTTTGCCTTCTTCGGTGCTGGTAAAGGCTTCCGGGCACATGTCGTAGCAGATACCGCAGCCGATACATAATGATTGGTCAACAGAAATCATTTAAATAGACCTCCTTAAGTATCTCGCAGTTATTATATCACAAGTCATTTGGGGCCGTGCTTGATGACCTTGCCTTCAACCATATAGACGACGTCCTCGGCGATATTAGTCGCGTGGTCGGCGATCCGCTCAAGGTGGCGCGAGATGATGATGAGCGGGATCGCCCGCGACGCGGCCTTGGTATCTTTGCTCATCATGTCGACCAGTTCGTCATAGACCAGGTCGCGGTAGTGGTCGACCTTGTCCTCATCCGGCCACAGCCCCCGGGCCAGTTCGGCGTCACGTTTGACGAAAGCGTCGAGCGCGCGGTGCACCATCTTCTCGGCCAGCTCCGCCATCTTCGGGATGTCGACCAGGGGCTTCAAGAGCGGCTGGTCGGCCAGCTCGATGGCGCGCTGGGCGATATCAACGGCCAGGTCGCCGATCCGCTCAAGATCGGAGCCGATGCGCAGGCCGGTGGTGATAAAGCGCAGGTCGACCGCCATCGGCTGCTGTGTCGCCAAAAGCTCGAGGCAAAGGTCGTCGACCTCCAGCTCCAGCCGGTCCAGGTTGTCATCCGATGTCATGATCTCCCGCGCCAGCCTGGCGTCCTGTTTTTTCAGGGCCTCGACCGAGTTAAAGATGTTCTTCTCGACCATGCCGCCCATCTTGAGGATCAGATCATTCAACTTCTGCAGTTCCCTTTGAAAATGCTCCCTGCCGTCAGCCATATTTTTTCCTCCTTAAATCCCGAGCTTGCCGAGGGATTAACCAAACCTCCCTGTTATGTAATCTTCCGTCTTTTTATTGACCGGCGCCGTAAAGATCTGCTTGGTCTCGCCGAATTCGACCAGCTCGCCCAGCAGCATGTAGCCGCACTCGTCCGAGATGCGCGCCGCCTGCTGCATGTTGTGCGTGACGATGACGATAGTATACTGTTTTTTCAGCAGGGTCATCAACTCCTCGATCTTCATGGTCGCGAATGGATCGAGCGCCGAGCAGGGCTCGTCCATTAGCAGGACATCGGGGGTGACCGAGAGCAGGCGCGCGATACAGAGCCGCTGCTGCTGCTCAAGCGAGAGACCCAGGGCGTTCATGTTCAGCTTATCTTTGAGCTCGTCAAAGAGGAGGACCGAGGCGAGGCTCTTCTCGGCCGCCGCTTCAAGGACCGAACGCCTTTTTTCGCCATGGATGCGCAGGCCGTAGACGACGTTCTCAAAGACGGAAAGAGGAAAAGGATTAGGACGTTGAAAAACCATGCCGATCCTTTTTCTTAAAGTGATCAGGTCTATCTCGTTATCAAGTATCTCCTTGCCGTCAAACTTGACGCTGCCGCTCACTTTTACACCCTCGATCAGGTCGTTCATCCGGTTAAAAACCCGCAGGAGGGTCGACTTGCCGCAGCCCGACGGCCCGATCAGCGCGGTGATCCGGTTGCGCTCGATCTTGAGGTCGACGTCGATCAGTGCCTGGAAAGCTGTATAAAATAGGTTTAATTTATCTGTTTCAATAATATTCGTCATTAGCCAAACCTGCCCGTGATATAGTCTTCGGTCCGTTTGTCGCGCGGGACGGTAAAGATCTGCTTGGTCTCGCCCAGCTCGATCAGCTCGCCCATCAGGAAAAAGGCGGTCCGGTCGGAGACGCGGGCCGACTGTTTGACGTTATTGGTCACGAGGATCTGGGTGTAATTTTTCTTGAGCTCCTGCATCGCCTCTTCGACCTTGAGCGTGGAAATAGGATCAAGCCCCGAGCACGGCTCGTCGTAGAGGATAACTTCGGGCTCGACGGCTAACGTGCGCGCGATGCAGAGCCGCTGCTGCTGTCCGCCGGAAAGTTTAAAGGCGTTCGTTTGCAGGCGGTCTTTCACCTCATCCCAGATCGCCGCGGCTTTGAGCGACTTTTCAACGATCTCGGCCAGTTTCGTTTTGTCCTTTATCCCATGCAGCCGCGGCCCGTAGGCAATATTGTCAAAGATCGAAAGCGGCAGCGGCAGCGGCAGGGCAAAGACGATCCCCACCCGCTTGCGCAGCGCCTGGACATCGATCTGGCGAAAAATATTTTCCCCGTCCATTAGAATTTCGCCGGTGGTCCTCGAATTTGGATAGAGCTCGGTCAGCCGGTTGAGCGTTCTCAATAGAGAAGTCTTGCCGCTGTTCGACGGCCCGATGATCCCCAGTATCTCATTCGATTTGATCTCAAGATCGAGGTTCTTCACGGCATGTATTGTCTCGAACCAGACATCCAATTTTAAAATTTGAAGCTTTGTGCTCATCAGCCCTCACCCGCTGTCACAAACCGACCTCCCTCTCCCAGAGGGAGAGGGGGAGACACTTTTGATTGCAATTTCCTTCTCCCTCTGGGAGAAGGGGGCAGGCTAAACGTTAGCGGATGAGGGCTGTAATGAAGCTCTACCATGTTTTTCTCTTCCTGAACTTGGCCCGAATGACCGAAGCAGTGATGTTGAGCAGAAAAACCATCAAAACCAGCGCCAGCACCGTCCCATACTGGATCTTGACACTGACGTTGGGGACCTGCGTCGAGAGCACATATATATGGTACGGCAGGGCCATGGCCTGGTCATAGACCGATTGTGGCAGGCGCGGCAGGTAAAAGGCGGCCACGGTAAAAAGTATCGGCGCGGTCTCGCCCGCGGCGCGGGACAGGCCGAGAATGGTGCCGGTCAGGATGCCCGGGATGGCATTGGGCAAAACAACGTGGCGCACCGTCTGCCAACGCGAAGCCCCCAGTGAAAAACTGACTTCGCGGAAGGACCGCGGCACGGTGCTTAGCGCCTCCCGTGTCGCCGTGATGATGACCGGCAGCGTCATGATCGAGAGCGTCAGCGAGCCGGCCAGGATCGAGGCGCCAAAGCCCAGAAAAGTGACAAAGAGGCCGAGGCCGAACAGTCCGTAAACAATGGAGGGGACACCGGCCAGATTGATGATCGCGATCTCGATCACCCGGGTCAGCCAGTTCTGGCCGGCGTATTCATTGAGGTAGATCGCCGCCAGGATGCCGAAGGGGATGGCAAAGGCCGCCGTGCCCAGCGTCAGGTAAAAAGTCCCGACGATCGCCGGGAATATACCGCCGGCGCGCATACCGTCGCGCGGCATCGCGAGCAGGAATTCGGGCGTCAGCGCCGGTAGGCCGCGCCACAAGACGAGCAGGACGATCAGGCCGACCGGGATGATCACGATGATCGTGGCGATAAGCAGTACGGCAAAAGCGATCCTTTCAGTTCGTTGCGTGTCTCTCATCTATGCTCTCTTCCTGTGGAGAAAAAAGTCGGCCAGCAGGTTGATGATAAAGCTGAAGATAAAAAGAATGATGCCGATAGCGAACAGCGAATAATAATGCCCGCTGCCGGAGACCGCCTCCCCCATCTCGGCGGCAATAGTGGCGGTCAGCGTCCTGACCGGCTGAAGGATGCTCGTCGGCAGCACGGCGGCGTTGCCGGTGATCATGAGGACGGCCATCGTTTCGCCGATCACCCGGCCGATCCCCAGCATGATGGCCGCCAGTATCCCGGACGAGGCCGCGGGCAAGATCACCCGGTAAATGGTCTGCCAACGGGTGGCGCCCAGCGCCAGCGAGCCCTCGCGGTAATTCTTGGGGACAGAGACGATGGCGTCCTCAATGATCGAGACGATCGTCGGCAGTGCCATAAAGGCCAGCATGATCGAGCCGGCCAGCGCCGTCAGGCCGCTGGGGAGGTGAAAAACGTTTTTCAGGAACGGGGCCAGCGTCACAATGCCGATAAACCCGAGCACAATGCTCGGAATGGCGGCCAAGAGTTCGATGCCTGATTTTAGGATATCACGCAGCCAGACGGGGGCGACCTCGGCCACATAAACAGCCGCCGCGATACCCAGGGGCACGGCGATCACAATAGCGCCGAGGGTCACCAGCAGGGAACCGAGGATCAGTGGCAGGATGCCGAATTGCGGCGGGTCGGAGATCGGGTACCAGTTCTTGCCGAACAAGAAAGAGAAGAGATTCGTTTCACCAAAAAGGGAGAGCCCCTCTTTCAGCAGAAAGACAAAGATCAGGATCACAAAAACGATCGAGGCGATCCCCGACAGCAGGACGAGCTTCTCGATTATAAATTCAACGGACTTTTTCATTTGACCGGGACAAAATCCATTTTCAGAACTATCTTCTGTCCTTCGGGGCTAAGCACATAATCAACGAACGACTTGACCTCACCCGACGGCTCGCCTTTGGTGTAAAAAAGGAGCGAGCGGGAGATCGGATACTGGTTGCTGGTCACCGTCCTGACCGAAGGCAAAACATAGGCCGAACCGGCATTCTTCGCGATGGCCAGCGCTTTTTCCTGCGCGGTCAGATAGCCCAAGCCGACATAGCCGATGGCCGAGGCATTGGCCTTGACCTCTTCGATGATCGACTGCGAAGAAGGCATCATGAGGACCGCAGGCGCGAATTCGTTGGGGTTCTTTTTTTGAGCGAGTTTAACGACATGTTCAAGAAAAAAAACATGGGTGCCCGAGTTGCGCTCGCGCGAGAGTGCGACGATCTTGCCGTCCTTGCCTCCGATCTCTTGCCAATTCTTGATCTTGCCGGTAAAGATATCCGAGAGCTGCTGGATCGTTAATTTGCCGACAGGGTTGGAGGGATTGACCACCAGCGTGATCCCGTCATTGGCGACATGGATCTCTTTTGGTTCGATCCCCCGCTTTTCCGCCTGCGCGATCTCCTTTGGCTCCATGTTGCGCGAGGCCTCCGCGATATCGGTCGTGCCACCGATCATGGCCGCGATCCCTGTGCCCGAGCCGCCCCCGGTCACCGCGATCGAGATCTCCGGGTTCAGTTTCATGAATTCTTCCGCCCAGGCCTGGCCCAGATTGACCATCGTGTCGGAGCCCTTGATCTGAAGGGCTTTTTTGCCGCCGCCACAACCCATAAGGGCAAATCCCAAGAAACAAGTTACAATTACCAAACAAATTTCA
>JAGVQF010000095.1 GCA_020051815.1 Candidatus Saganbacteria bacterium
AGCGGATGTAGTTATATGTAAGGCGGGAGCCGGCTGCCATCTCAAAAAGATCCATGATCCGCTCACGCTCACGGAAACAGTAGAGGAACGGCGTCACCGCCCCCAGGTCGAGCGTAAAGGTCCCCAGCCAGACAAGGTGGCTGGCGATGCGGTTGAGCTCGCACATGATGACGCGGATATATTCGGCGCGCGGCGGCGGCGTGATGCCCGCCAGTTTTTCGACCGGCAGGACCACCGCCAGGTTGTTGTTCATCGAGGCCAGATAATCGAGCCGGTCGACAAAAGGGATGATCTGGATGTAGGCGCGGCTTTCCATCATCTTTTCGACGCCGCGGTGGAGGTAGCCCATGTCGGGGACCGCCTCTTTGATCACCTCGCCGTCGAGCGTAAGGATCAGGCGCAGCACGCCGTGGGTCGAGGGATGCTGGGGCCCCATGCTCAACTGGAATTCTTCGGTTCGCAGGTCGCTCATTATATCGTCACCGGTTTTTTGACCACGTTCGGGTCGCTATAATCTTTTAAGAGTGGAAAACCTTTCCACTCCGGCGGCAGGAGAATGCGTCGCAGGTCTGGATGCCCCGTAAACTTGACGCCAAAGAGGTCAAAGACTTCGCGTTCGTGCCAGTCGGCCGCCGGCCAAACCGAGATGACGGAACTTACCTCGGCCGCCTCACGCGGCAATTCAACTTTGAGCGTCAGGGCCGCGTTTGTCGCCGTCGACTGCAGGCGATAGACCAGCTCGATAATATTTTTATCGGGATAGTCGACCGCGGTCAGGAAAGGCAGGTAGTCGTAAGTGTGCTTGAGTTTTTCGCACTCTGAATAAAGCTGGTCTTTGTCTATTTTGCGCTCTTCGCTCATCGCTTTAAGATACTTTCCTTTTTGATCTTTGCCTGGAGCTTCATAAAGCCCTCGATCACCGCTTCGGGCCGCGGCGGGCAGCCGGGGACATAGACGTCGACCGGGATAATGTTATCCACACCTTTAACCGCCGAATAAGAATCGTAGTAAAAAGCGCCGCCGCTGATGGCACAGCTCCCCATCGCCAGCACGTAGCGCGGCTCAGACATTTGCTCGTAGAGTTTTTTGATGCGCGGCGCCATCTTGGCGGTGACGGTGCCGGCCACGATCATGAGATCGGTCTGGCGCGGCGAAGCGCGAAAGATCATGCCAAAGCGGTCGAGGTCAAAGCGCGAGGCGCCGGCCGCCATGATCCCCTCGATGGCGCAGCACTTGAGGCCGAAGAGCATGTACCAGAGCGAGTTGGCCCGCCCCCAGTTGAAGAGAGCGTCGGTCGAGGTGATTATTATGTTGCCGCCGGGGATCTTCTCCACGTAACGGAAGAGGTCTTTAGCTACATCCACTCGAGCGCCCCTTTCCGCCAGATATAGGCCAAGCCCAAAACAAGCAGCAGCACAAAGATCAGGATCTCAAGAAAAGCCACGAGGCCGAAGGACTTCAAAACCAGCAAAGTCGGGGCAAGGAAGATGACTTCAACGTCAAAGATGACAAAAGCGAGAGCGAAGAGATAATAGCGGGGGTTAAACTGTATCCAGGCGCCAGCAATAGGTTCCTCGCCGCACTCATAGGTCGAGAGTTTGGCGGCCGACGGCTTGTGAGGAGCGATCAACCACGAAGTGACGAACGCGCCAACAACAAAAAGGACACCGACTGTGAAAAATATTACAAAGTCAACCATTGTCAAAAATATTTTAGCAAAATTTAGGCGGGTTGTCTACTTGCGCTGATAAAAAAGAATTGCCTTGACTAATTTTCAGCATTATTGTGTATAATAGGCATATGTCAAAACTTCGATCGCAAGCCAATACCCCCCCCCCCCAGAAATGAAAATCAGCATTTTCTGGCCCTTGGGCTCGTTTCTTTTCCCCTTTCTGGGTTTCGTCTTCCTGCTTTTCAGCGGACTCGGCGAGAAGCAATTCTATAACCCCATAATCCATGGAATAGTACTGTCGTTTGCTTCTGGTTTTGCACTTTATATTTCTTTCACCGCTTACCGCGGTTATAACAGGAACCGCGACCCAAAAGTCTTGGGCATTGCCCTGGCCTTTTTCGCCTTCGGTTTTATCTTCCTGCTCCACGGGATGACGCCACTCTCCCCTTTATACAGCGAGGATTTTTTCGACGTCACCGAACATTACGGTTTATTCATTGGCTCGCTGCTGTTATTATCTTCTATTCTACCGCTTCAGAAATTCAGCGGCGCAATTTACCTGATAAAACAAAAAATATTCCGGGGACTGGTGATCGGGCTTTTGCTTGCTACTGTTCTCCTTGTTTCATTACCCGCCTTGACTAAATCTTTAGAGGCCACGATCAATATCCCTATTGGATTGACCGGGCTTTTATTTTTCATTTCACTTATTTCTCTCTTGCGGAAATATCGAGAGGGCCCCGGGACCTTATCCTTCTACCTTATCCTGGCTTTTGCCGTTCTGATCAATTCCGGCCTTATTCCTTTTTTCTATAAGGAATGGGATTTCCTCTGGTGGCACTTCCATCTGGTTATCCTTCTGGGCTTTGTTCTTATTCTAAGGGGGTTGGAATTTTCGCAGCTAGAAGAAGACCAAAATACTTTTGCCGCAGCGATTGAACAAACCGACGATCTGGTGATCATTACCAATAGAGAGGGAATCATTGAATATGTCAATCCCGCCTTCGAAAAGTTTACCGGCTTTAGCAAAGCGGAAGTCATTGGGAAGAAACCAAGCATTGCAAGCTCGGGCATCCAAGATAAGCAGTTCTATGAGGGTCTCTGGAAAACAGTTCTCTCCGGCAGTGTTTTTCGCGCGCAACTAACAAACCGGAAAAGAAATGGGGAGCTTTATGTTGAAGATCAGACCTTAACCCCCATTAAGGATGCTTACGGAAATGTTATCCGCTTTTTATCTATCGGCAAGGATATAACCGAACACAAAAAAGCAGAGGAAGCGCTCGAAAGAGCGGACCACATGAAAACCGAATTCATGTCCATGATCTCCCACGAACTTCGCACTCCATTAACGCCGATCAATGGTTACTTACAACTTCTGCTCCAGAATAAGATGGGCAACCTGAACGATGAGCAAGCAAATGCCCTGACTATTATTCAGAAACAGAGTACACATCTTCTCACAATAATTGACAGCATTTTGGATCTAAGCCGTCTGGAACAAGGGAAATTCTCCGAGCTCAAGAAAGAACCATTGCAGCTTAATAAAATTGTCGGGGACACGGCGGAATGCCTGGCTGAAGACTTTGCCGGCAAACAGATCTCAATAAAATTTGACTTGTCAGATAAGTCGCCGGTCATTTTTGGCGATGAAGATCAATTGGGAAGAGTTATTGACAATTTGCTTGGCAACGCACTAAAGTTTACGCCCAAAGGCGGCACGGTCACCATAAAAACAGAACCGGTCGACAGCGGTCTTCGAGTTGAAGTTGCCGACAACGGAGTTGGGATTGCTCCAGAAAACCTGGAGAGGGTATTTGAGAAATTTTTTCAGGTGGACAGCTCATACACCCGCACTGCCGGCGGCATTGGCGTGGGGCTAACCATCGCCAGGAAAATCGTCGAGGCACATGGCGGCAAGCTCTGGGCGGAAAGTGAGGGGGTGGGGAAAGGCTCAAAATTTATTTTTACTCTGCCGATTACTTAGGCCTGCGCTTATAGAGTGCGGACAGTCGGCGGTACTTCCCGGCCCAAAAGAGGTTCTTCTTGATCTCGGCCGGCTTGAGCTTTCTGACAACTTTGGCCGGCACGCCCATGACCAGCACACCCTTGGGCACCTTTGTCCCCGGAGGGACCAGCGCCCCCGCCGCTACGACCGAGCCCTCCCCGATCACCGCGCCATTGAGAATGATCGCCCCCATGCCTATGAGAGCCCCTCTTTTAATAGTACAGGCGTGGAGAATGGCGCCGTGGCCGACGTCGACATTGTCTTCGAGCCTGACGCCGCGCTCGTCTTCGAGATGAAGGAGACAGCCATCCTGAATATTGACGCTGCGGCCGATAGTAATTTTATTGATGTCGGCGCGCAGAACGCTGTTATACCAGACGCTTGAGCCCGCCCCGATCGTAACCGCGCCGATCAGCCGCGCTCCCGGGGCAATAAAGGCCGAAGGATGGATCTTCGGTTTGTTTTTAATGTATTTGCCGATCATAATGAAATTACTTTCGCGCTTTCGGTCGTCCAACGGGCCAGATCAAGCATCTTGCCGACAATTACTCCTTCAACCAATTCCTCTTCTTTCAGCCCCCGGGAATGAATGCACGTGCCGCAAGCCCTCACCTCGCTACCCAATGCGATCAATTCCGCTAACATCTGCTCCAGGTTGTAATAGCCGGTCGGCGTCTGCTGTCCGGCCTTGGCTAAGCTCACGGCATCGCCCATCAGAAAAATATTGACCGCCTGCTTGCCGGCGATCAGGGCTTTGGCCAGCCGCAAAGCATTCCAAGGTTTTTCAGTCCCATAAGGGGCATCGTTAATAATGATAGTGATATCTGCCATCCTGGCCAACTCCTCTTAATGATAACTCAAAACCACTTCCAGAACCACCATTTTTCAAAAAGGATTTTCGCCCAATGCCAGAGCTTTAAAGGGAAAAGCATCGTAACTTTCGGGTCGGGCACGCCGTAAAAATCCCCGAAAGCCAGACCTGCCCGGCCGCCGCCGACTTCAAGAAAACATGAGCCGCCGCCTTTGAAGCTATCGGTCGGTATTTTGCCGCTGATCTCTTCGGCGATGCGCTTGGCCGCGACCTCCGCTTCAAAATGGGCAAAGACGCCCGCTTTGGGCAGCGCCTTCCCGTTCAAGAGTTTAACGCCGGTGATATCGCCAATAGCAAAAACGCCCGGTGTTTTTGTCGCCAGAGTATTGGCATTGATCGGCAGCCAGCCGGTCTCGCCTAAAAGGCCAGCCTCTTTTATGACGTCCGGCGCTTTGTGCGGCGGCACAATTAGGAGCAGGTCAAAATTATGTTTTTCCCCATTTTCGAAAACGATCTCTTTTTTTGCTTCATCAACCGAGGTCAACTTGTATTTGGGCAAGTACTTTATGTCCTGGGCTTCGATCATGGCCCGGACAGCCGCGCCAATTTTCACCCCGGCCACCGGCATCGGCTGGTCCTCAACGGTGAACAGCCGCAGGTCCACTTTATCCCGAATGCTTTTTTTCCTGAAGATATCGTTTAAGATCATCGCCGCTTCGTATGGCGCGGCCGGACAGCGAAAGGGGGCACCCGCCACCACGACAAAAACTTTCCCGCCGGTAAAAGTTTTCAGCTTTTCTTTGGCCGCCAGTATGCCGGACAGCTCAAAGAGCGAGCGCTCCGGGGCCAGGCCGGGCAGTGCGGCATAATTCAATTCAGCGCCCAGGGCGATGACAAGATAATCGTAGGAGAAGCTCTCTCCCCCGGCCAGCACCTTCTTTCCGGCCAGGTCGATCTTTTGGACCGCGGCCTGCCGGAAAATAATGCCTCTGCGGTTCAGCCGGTCCAATCTTTTGACGATCTGGGCCGGCGTCCGGCCGCCATCCAATACCCAGAGCAGTGACGGATAAAAGAAATGGTCCTGACTTCTATCGATCAGGATAATTTTGTGTTCGGCCGGCAGTTTGGCGCGCAATTTATTTGCCGCCACTACCCCGCCCATGCCGCCGCCCAGGATCAAAACTGTCTTCCCCATAATTATTCCCCCTTCTGTTTTAAGATCGGCTGCAATTCGGCCAGCGCAGATTCGACCAGGCCGGCGCAGAACTCTTTTCTCTCCTGGCTCTGAAAGTCGTATTTCCTGGTCAGGA
>JAGVQF010000182.1 GCA_020051815.1 Candidatus Saganbacteria bacterium
AGGAGGGAAAAATGAAAACGTTTATTTTACTGATCGTTTCAGGTCTGTTGGCAGTGATTGTTGTTGGCTGCGGTTCTTCAGGCGGCGGCTCGCAGGGAACAACTTCCATGGTCATATATCCTCCGGGAAAACCCGCAGTTGTCAGGACATCTGCGACAACCGCGGCGCTAACCTGGGAGGCAAGCACGGCAGAGGCAGTCGCGGGCTATTATGTCTATCGCGGGACGACAACGGAGGGGAGCGGTTTAAGCAATATCAGCAGTACGGCCTTTTCTGTTAAAACATACAGCGACAGCGGATTGACGGCAGCCCAGGGGTATTATTATGCCGTCTGCGCCATAACTGCCACGCAAGAGGGCCAGAAGTCGACCGCGACTTACATGGAACCTCATTGCGCCGACCTGCCGATCACGATCAGCAGGGTGAAATAACCATGAGAAGCGCGCGGTTTATTTCGCTTCTCTCTCTTCTTTTTTTTGCTCTGGTCGCCGGTTGCGGTCAGTCAAATCTTTCACCTAAAGAAAATATATCCGGGTTTGGTCTGGTTCCTATTTCCATCGATTGGCCGTCCCAAAAAGGGGCCAAGGCGATGAGAATCCCGGAAAGTTCCGTCACGATCGAAGTAACCGTCTCGGCCTCCGATATGGACACCGTAACAGCCAGGATCGCATATCCGCAAACGACCGGAACGCTTGAGGTCAAGGTCGGAACGAATCGCCGGATCGCCGCTGTTGCCAGGAATTCAGCCGGGACAATTGTTGCTTCGGGCGAAAGCACGGGAGTGGAAATTGTTGCCGGGACGAATCCGGCCGTTAGCCTTGTCCTGGCTGATATTGAGGCGCCTGCAACTCCCATTGGTTTGTCCACCGGTAAAACGGCGACAGCCATCACTTTAAGCTGGACAGCAAACTCCGACCCTGACCTGGCCGGATATAATGTTTATCGGAGCACGACTTCCGGCTCCGGATTCACTAAGGTCAGCTCCTCGGTCGTATCGGCTAATTCTTATTCTGACACGAACGTTGTCACAGACCAGATGTATTATTACAGGCTCACAGCTGTGGATTCCTCGGCCAATGAGAGCGCGTACACAGCAGAAATTTCCATGCTATTTGCTGTTTCTCTCGATATCGCGATCATCCTCGACAATACGGGAAGCATGAGCTCGGCGATTACCGGCACGAAAAATAGCGTTAACGCGTTCGCGGCTTCTATCGAAGCAACAGGTAAAAATGTTCGTTTCGCGCTTGTGACTTACGGAGACAGCGCGCTTCATCCAACCCCGGCTGGCACGATCACGTCAGAAAGGGGCGGGGCCTACTCTGATGCAACCAGTGAGCGGCCAATCATGTATTTTGGAACGGCAAGTTCTTTAGAAACAGTTTTAGCGAGTGTCTATGCTGATGGGGGGAGCGACTTGCCGGAAAATCCGCTCGATGCCATAAAGTGGGGATATAACAACCTCGATTGGGAATCAGGCGCGGATAAAATTTTTATTGTCATCACTGACATTAATGGCCATCAGAGTGTCGAAGCCGATACAAGCACGGATAATAAATGCACAACCACTTCGACCGAAGTTGTAACGCTATTGTCCGGCAACGCGATTGTTTATTCGGTCAGCCCAAATTATACATCCAGCCAGTCGCCATATGTGGACGTCAGGGTTTTGGCTGACGGGCTTGGAGAAGGGCGTACAACTGCGGCCCCGAATACCGGCGGCAAATGGTATCAATTTGAGTCGAGTGGCTTTGACTTAACGACACTCGGGTTACTTGACGATATTCTGGCGAGGTATTGAGGGGGGCACAAATGAATAAAATTACGGCTTGCTTCACAATATTCATACTTCTTGGCTTAACGTTGATGTTTGGCTGCGGCCAGTCAAAGCCGGTCGCTGATACAAGCGTGGGCGCGACCGGGAGCGTGCAGGTCTCGATCAATTGGCCGTTGGCCGGAAAGGCCAGGGCTGCTTCAATCCCGACCACCGCTGCTTCCATCATTATTACAGCGTCAGGGGATGACATGACGCCGGTGAGCGCCGAAGTTACTTATCCGCAGACGGTCGGGACGCTTGAGGTAAAGGTGGGCTCGAATCGCGTCATTTCGGCAACGGCCAAAACCAGCTCCGGCGTGGTTGTCGCGACCGGGGAGGTTTCGGGAGTGACGGTAAGTTTAGGGACAAATAGCCCGGTAAGCATTTCCTTATCGCCGCTGGCAGGGCGGAATTATTTTCCGAGTCAACCCGGGAACACACTCGCCTATAAATATTCTAATGGGGACAGCTTGGTCACAACTTTTGAAGGTGAAGAAATTGTTAGTGGGTCGATAACCGCCCAGCTAACGAAATCATACTATGTTTTTAGCGGGCAGCCCTATACGTCGGAAGCTTATTATGACGTCACGGATTCGGGGGTTTATTATTACGGCAGTCCACAGTATCCGACAACGGAAGCGCAAGAGGTATTAAGATTTCCGTTGTCAATTGGGGAAACTTGGATACAATGGTCAAGCGGACAATATTCAATAGCTGGTTCTATTATTAGTCAAGAGAGTATTGCCGTCACCGCCGGTATTTTTGACTGCTACAAGGTTAAATATTCTAATTACACCGGCACAGTTGAAACATCTTCATATTATATTTGGTTTGGGAACGGGGCGGGGATCGTCAAGATAGATACCGAGCCGTCAAGCGTCGCGATTGAACTGCAGTCGAAGAATTTTTGAGGAGAGGCGGCGAAATTTCGCCGGTTTGGGGGTTTTGAGCCCCTCGACAAGCTCGGGGTAAGCGTGGCAATGAGATTGCTGGTGAGTGGATGAGGGGGTGGGGAATGACAAAGGAGATGAAGATCGTGGAAATGATCGAAAAGTTGATCCTTGACAGTCGTAATGAAAATCGGGAATTGTTTCAAGGGATAGACGCAAAGATTGATGGATTAGCCGATTGTGTTAACACCAGATTCGATTCTGTTGATCAGAAATTTAACTGGCTTGATAAAAAGCTCGATCGGATCGATAAGAAGCATGATATTAACGCGATGGCGCTTCACGATCTGCTGAACAGTGCCAAAGTTGAATTGAAAGATGAACTTGGCAGCAAGATCGATCAGGTTGGGGCGAAGCTTGACGAGCATATGAAACAGCCGGTAAAACAATTTAATCCATTTTAAGGAGCGGATATAATGGCAAAGAAGAGCAGCGTCTTGTTGGTGGGCTTCGGTTTGTTTGGTTTACTGATGGCTGGATGCGGATTATTACAGCCGGCGTCTAGCGGAGGCGGGCAGGGTTATTTTCCGCATGCAGATGGATATTCTTGGAGACGGACATCAGCTGATGGCGCCACCGGGGTCTCAACTTTTGAGGGGACAACACAGATAGGATCAACCACTACTCAAGTCTTTAAAGAAACTTGGATCTCGATAAGCGGAGAAGTGACCACACTCGAGACTTATATTAGAATAGATGATTCCGGCGTTTATTTTTATTCACCGTCATATCCGGACGTCTCGATAACGTATTTATCGTTCCCCTTGGAGATCGGCAAGAGTTGGCAATATGCTCCGATCTCAACCGCTGGGGTTGCAACTGTCATATCAAAAGAGACCGTTACTGTCCCGGCAGGATCTTTTGAGTGTTACGAAATTAAATCAGTTTATCCCAGCGGGGACATTTTTTATTATTGGTACGGTAATAATGCCGGATTGGTTAAATCATCATCTAATAGTTCGACTGGTGAAGGCGTATTAGAATGGAAGAGTTTTTAAATGCAAATTGGATGAGCCCGGCTAGTGGAGGCCAAATCGCCCGAAATATCGGCCAAAATCTGACGATATATTATTCGTGGGCGGGCTTGATCGCGAGATAAACTAAATGGATTGGGATCGGGGAGATGAGAAGAAAAATATCGTCGTTGTTAAAAATAAGGAATCAAACGGTCTGAGCGTTGGGAAGAAAGGATAAGTTATGCAAAACAAACAATTTTTAGCGATTATTATCATGGTGGTTGGAATCCCGGTCATCGGATTAATTGCCGGCTGTGCCGAAAACTATTATTCAGT
Source organism: Candidatus Saganbacteria bacterium (assembly GCA_020051815.1). Taxonomy (GTDB): domain Bacteria; phylum Margulisbacteria; class WOR-1; order O2-12-FULL-45-9; family XYB2-FULL-48-7; genus 2-01-FULL-53-15. The sequence continues at coordinate 4,059 of JAGVQF010000182.1, forward strand.
TAAATCCTACTATTATCCCGACTGGACCCCGGACGGCAAAATAATCTGTGTAAAGAAAGTCGATAATTATCGTTCTGGCGGCGGTTATCCGAGTTTCGGCGGCGCTTCGCTTTTGTCGACAAATTATTATATTACGACTATGAATGATGAGGGGACGCAGGAAGCAGATGTTAAACAGATTAATAGCTTGGACATTGTGGACGCCTCGCCTTTAGGCAATTACATTGCTTATATAGATAGTAACTACATCAGAATATTGACTTCTGGTGGAACTGATTTTGCCAGCATTAACATTGGTGAGCCGATGGGATCACTCGATTGGTCCCCTAATGAGGATAAATTACTATTCAGCACGAATGGTGTAAGCTGGGAATCTTTCATGATTGATATGGACGGGCAGAATAAGAGAAATCTTTTTGTTGGTATAACGCCAAGTTGGTCAAATGACGGATCGAAAATAGTCTTTAATCGATATTTTTATTCAGGTGATATCCCAGTATGGGATGGCCTATTTATATATGATGTAACTTCAGAGGTGTCAACAAGAGTTACGAGTGGAGAGGGGGGAGACCCAAAATATTTACCAGGAGATGAGTTTATCATTTTTGACAGTGGGAGAGATTTCAATATAAAGGAGAAGAATGTTTTAACAGATGAAACAGTGCAAATATTGGATGAAGAAGTCTTTTTCCCTCGCTGGTCTCCATTAAATATAAAAATACTTTATGGTGCCGGGGCAAATCAAGGGATATGGACGTCTAAAACAGACGGAAACGATTTTAAGCAGTTAAAATGAAGAAGCTTTTGCTGATTATTTATATCTTTTTATTGTCGTTGCCTTCTATCGCAGGGATTATTGAGGGCACGGACACATATAAGGATTATATATTTATACTCGTTCATGGCATGAACGACGATGCAACTGTTTTTACTGGCGGGAAAAACTTTGGTAATTTAAAGGCCCATTTGGAAAATGACTTAGGGCTTGTCGGCCGTGTTTTCTGTTATAGCTTCTCTAACAATCGTGGCGATAACTTTTTATTGGCTAGAGAATTGGGCGATAGATCGTATGAAAATAATTACTCCTTTAATGATGTTAATGGTAATTTGGTCTCAATGAATGGGAAAAACTGGTTAGATAGGGCAAGGAATGATTTTCAGGATTACAAAAAACATCCAGAAAATATTGGAAAGCCCAACCCCTCTAAATTCATACTCATCACCCACAGCATGGGAAACTACGCGGCAAGGGCATATATTTACTCTGATCAATTATATGAGAAAGGGTTTTATAACAACGATGTTTCGAAGGTTGTGTTTATTGCCCCGCCGTTGCTTGGATCAGACATGGCGCTGTTTGTTTATAAGGGATATTTTCTGATGTTAAGGGATGGGCCAGGGGTCGTAAGCGGAGGGGCAAAGTGGATTGGCGATTCGGCGCAAACGGTAAGTGATTATTTCAAAGGCAGTAAAGGTTCAGGCGATTTTGTGTCGATGATGTCTGATATTCTGACTCAGGGCAGCACCAATCCATATTATCCTTATCAATTATCATTAGATTTTGCAGCGAAGGGTGTATTCATGCCGCGCGCTGTCGGGATGATGCAGAATGAATTTAATAAGGTTGTCAATGAGGGAAAAACCTTTGAATTGACTTCCCAGGCCATGATCGATCTTATCCCCTACAGCAGCGCGACCAGGAGATTGAAGGATGTTCAGCCTTTGAGCGCTGAAAATGAGCCCGCCTATAGTATTGTTTACGCTAAAGGAATGCCTGTTTTTGATTTTGCTTCGACTTTTCCAACCGCAACGGCTAAGTTCATAGATATCGGTTTGCAGGAAAAAGGTGCCTGGGGAACCCCAAAGGGGGAGTTATATATTCATACTTCTTCAGAATTATATAAGAACATCAGCCAGGCATTAAGCTTGGACTATCAAAAGCTATCGCTCATTAATCCTAAATTTTATGGCATTGGAAATTCAGAAGGCAAATTACTCTCTCTGCTTTTAGCGAAAAATGGGGAGGGATTTTTTACAAACGACGGGGATGGAATGGTCCCGGAATATAGCGCAAGAGGCGAGGGGATTAAATATTTGCAGAATGCTCCAAAATATAGTCATACCTTTAAAACAGAACGTCTTGATTATTACTTGAGCAGCACGCTTCCCGCGCAGATAGCGGCAACGGAAGTGGCCATATATGCAACTTCTGCTTTTACCGGCATCCCGCCAAATCAATTGTGGTGTTTTAGGATTCCCGTATGCTTGTGGTTTATTGGCGAGCTGGCAGTGGATTATAATAACATTAACTATGACATCGAAGCCCACGGCCACATCCTCGAACAACACGACCTCATCAAAACTGCCATCTTAGATACACCGGCTATTTTCACAGTTCAAAACTTAGAAGCTGTTGTAACTGGTGAGGCTGGTGCTTCTCCCGAGGCAACCGCCCTTGCTTTTTCAGTCGGCCCGGCCACTCCTGCCGGATTTGAATCGCTAAAAGTCAAAAACGTGACTGAAAATAGAAAAGCTGGGGGAACCGTCAATCTGCCCGTCCCGATGACGCTGAAAGCGCTGTCCGCCACAGGGGAGGGGGAGCGAAAATATGTGACGCAGATGACGCTGACCAAAGCGCCGTCCCGAATTGCCGGAAAGCTGAATTACCTCGTGCCAAAGCTGATGAAGCAATTTGAATATTCCTTCAATTTCGCCGCCTGGAAGTCGATCGAGGGGGTCAATCCGGAGACCGGTGAATTCGTTTTGGACAATCTCCCTTTTGCCGAAGGGCAGAACCTGTTGGCGATCCGCTCCGAAAACGCTGTCGGGGTTCTTTCCAGTCAGCTCCTCAAGATCGTCCTTAACACCATCCCCATGCAGCCCAGCCAGTTCAAGCCGGGCGCGAGTTACTATATCAGCGACAGCAAGCCGGAGATATCAGTCGAATTCAATAAATCAGAATACACCGGCGATTATGAGTCGGAGAAGATCAATATCACGGAGATGCTGGTAGATGGTATCACTGTCGAACCGCAGGTTGAATCAAAAATGTCGAGCTACCATCCCTGGGCCAAAGCGTCGTACACTGTGCCATCGGACAAGCCGCTCGATGAGGGCGAGCATACCGTCGTCGTGCGCGCCGAGAGTAACGTCGGCGTCTCGCAGGGGATCTGGAGCTTCTATGTCGACCGCAGCCCGCCGACGATCTCCATGGAAGCGATCGCGCCTTACAGCCCCAGAGCCCCGGCCACAATTAGATATAGCGCCTCCGACGAAGTTTCTCCCAATCTCCTCTCCGTCCGTTGCGACCTCTACGATTCAAACGGCAATTTTGTAACAAACATCGCTACTGCCGATGCCTTGTCAAAGGGCGAAAATTTCTTCTCCTGGAACGGACTCGCGACTGGCGACTCGCGACCCGCCGACGGCGCCTACAAGGTTAAGATCAAGGCCTTCGACCTCGCCGGCAACCAGGCCGTTGCCGAACAGCCGATCACGATCGATTCCACCTCGCCGACTGTTGCTGGCGTCGAAATCACTCCCAACC
>JAGVQF010000210.1 GCA_020051815.1 Candidatus Saganbacteria bacterium
ATCCCCATCCTTCTTTATTCCCCAGAACTTTTTTCCCGTATCCCCCGGCAGATTGATCCAGATCATTTTTTTAAAACTCTCCGCGGATATCAGGCGGCCGGAAATAAGGTCATCCGTCAGATCTAACATTTTCACTTTGAAAATTTTGTCGCCTTTCTTCGTGGCCCCGACGACCAGCGCGAAATGCTCTTTTCCTTCCGTCTTAACCGCGACCAGGGAAAGCCCATTTAAAGCATCAAAATCAACTTTTGGCACAAGAGAGAGATCGTATCTTTCCAGCAATTCTGCCAACGCGCCAAATGCGTCGGCAAATGAGGCGGCCTGCGGCAGATCATCATAATCCACCTCACGCTTTTGAAGCAACTTAATGAGCGTCACCCCCACGCTCATGCCGTACGGCACTGAAGTATCGTTGATGGTGGTGGTAACCTTAAAACTAAAAACCGTCTGTTCCAGCTGGGCCGGGGCGCTTTTACTCCCGGCGGTTTTAGAGGGCGGATTAATATTTACATCATTACCCATGTCAAATTATCCTTGAACTCGCGCGGGCGATATCTGATAACACATTACCGGCCAGATCAAGGCCGACTTTTGCTTGAACCAGCAATCTGTCCCAGGCCGAGGCCTGCCAGTCAGGCCGATTGAGGGCCGCTCGCAATAATTCTTTGTGTTGTTCCGCCAAAGATCCTTTTTCTTTCTGGGGAATTGAGCTGTCGCCCCCCAGACGATCCATGGCTCCGTTCATGATATAGATCAGCTTGAGCGCGAGCTCTTGATCGATCTCCATCCTTTGAAGATATCCAAAAACGATCTTGCTGTATATCCCCAGCCGGGAGATAAAACGTCTGTCGGCGACCATAACGTCAAACTCGAGATAATTTTTGATCTTGCCGACAAGCGCAAATATTTCTTCATTGCCGGCCTCATCGCTCAACAATCTCTCGATCCTCATTATCGCGGCGGCAGTGTGCTGGTTGTTCGGCCGCCGGCCGACTTTATTGAATATTGAGCCGAGCGAGACATGCCTCTTTCTGATCTTATCCGCGCCCTCAATTTTGATCTCGCCTCTCTCGTCGGAGAGCCGGGCTCCATCCCGGCATAGAAAGCCGTCTTTATCGATCGTCGCCTCTTCGATGACCTTCGGCGGCCGGCCGGCCTTTTCTTCTATCAACTGCATACAGCGGCCTTGGTGATAACGCACGCTCAATTTTCCTTCTCTTAGCGCCGGCAAATATTTCTCCTTGACGCCGCCGAGCAGCGTTAGAACGGGATTCACATAAAGATATTTAATAGTTCCGGTTGAATTGTTCTGCGGCTCCAGAGTTTTTATAATCAGCTTGCTTGAGCCAACGGCATTGCTCCCGCCCTTCGCCGATTGGGGCGCTATCACAGGGGGCCGATCCTCTTTGCTGGCGCTCGTCAGCGGCTTCTCAGGTGAAAGGACCTGCCCGGGGTCGAACAGCAGTGTTTTTTTGTCGCGCACCAAATACAGATCGGTCGAACTGAAAAAGGTCACCGCCAACTCTTCTGGTGAGGAGAAATGGAGCTTGGCCAGGAAACGTTGCGTCGACGGGTTCGACACCTGAAGATAAACAGGATTCCCGGTCACATCGTCACATAAATAAACCGTGCCATCATGGCGGAAATCGGCAAAAAGATCGGGCGGCCGGCTGGCCCGGGCCGGATCAGCCAGATAGGCCGGTATCAGTTGACGGATCGCCGCGTTGAGCGGGCCGCTCCCGTCCATCAATCGACCGGTCTTGACCAGGGCGCTGTTCTCAAGGGCGAAGATGAACTTGGTCAGATCGGCCAGCTCACCTCCAGTGCTTTGCCCCAATTTTCTCAAATCGCTCACTTTAGCTATCCCGGGGATTATTTCGCCGTTGCTTTCGATCCAGATCGGATTGGATGATTTGCTTAGATCTGCCATCTGCCATTGCCGTGACATGATCCTGTTGATATTACTGATCTGCTGAGAGGTCTGAACGAATATAAGATCGGCGGAGACGAACGCCTGTCGACCGGAAATTTTGGCCAGATTAAGCTTGATCGGTGAGAGAACGACGTTTGGCCTTAAAATGATCAGATGTTCTCGCCCGGCAAAATGATTCATATTATTCACCAACTTCGCACCTTATTTCCGCACGCCGCGCCGATCGTTTAAAGCTATAGCTCTAAAATTAGCCGCAGCCGTATCAATAAAGGCCTGAAGCCCCTCCTTGGCACGCCGCAGTTCCGCCCGATCTTTTGCCTCAGCTATCGGCAGAACAAGTTCTTTAGCAATGGATAGCTTGCTTTTATGATCAAGCGAATTGTCGAGCCGCAAACGTTTTAAGCCGTTAGCCAGCAGATAAAAGACTTTCCGGGTAATCTCGGGGCTTATTTCCGGCTTTCTAAAATAGTCGCCGGCTGTCCGGCTGATCTCTCTCAAAGCGGAGTAAGAACCATCATCATAGCGAACGATATCGTCCAAATCATCATAATTGTAACCGTCAACCCATAAGAGGCTATTAAAATTACCGCTATCTGCTTTCAGCCTATTCATAACATTCAAAGCCAGTTCTAAAGTTAAAGTAGAGATTATCAGGGCGGCGGGTTTTTGGGGCGGATTGTCGCTCCTGCGCTGGCGGTCAACCTCATTCATGCCTGGTAAAGCGATTTCAGGGAACAAAACCGCCAGGTCAACGATTCTTTTCTCATCAGCCATAGTCTTGTCGGAGCCCAACTGTACCAGGCCTTTCCCGTCACGAACCCTGGCTCCGTTCCGGACCAAAAATCCTTGCTCATCGATCTTGAGCTCCGTTACGCTTTCATACGCATCAGTGCCGCTTTCCCTTAATATCGCCATTCTGGAACCATGGACAAAGAATTCCAGTTCCCCGGCTTTCGACAGCGGCAGATACGTTTCATTCAGCCTGCCAGCGATCACCAGCCCTTTAAAATGTATGTTTTCAATGGCGCCATTCCCTTTGTGAACCAGAGTTTTAAAAACAGCTTGTTGTGATAAAACAGTATTTCTTGTCCCAGCCTTTACCCTCATTGATCTCATTGTTCCCCCCTCTTAACTTCCGAAACTTGCATTCTTCCTCATATCCACACAAGTGATTATCGTCAGAAAGATGAGAAATTTCAGCCAATAAATAGCGTGAAATTTACGCGGCTTACCGGCCGATAAACTGGCGTGAAAACAAATCAGACCGGAGCCAGGATCATCGGGAATGCAGCCCTCCTGCCGAGTCTGCGCGTCGCAGGCTATTTCAAGATGATCATACCCGTGGCCAGGTTGCTGTCGCAGGGGGAAAGACGGATAGAGATCGCTTTCAACTATCAGGGGCGCCAACAGCTTTTAAGCTCATTTTCCGATGCCGCGCGATTGAAAGCTGTCTTAAATGAGATCGGCCTGACGAAACTCAAACTCATCGGCGAAATTATTGATCAATTGAACAATTCGTTCCAACAAGCCGTGGTCCCGTCCGATTCGGTCTTCATTTTGGATCAGGCCTATAAAGCGGCGGCTCTAGACCAGTCAGCATTGTCTTCGGCTCGCTGGCCCGAAACACTGAGAAATTATAGCTCGACTGCCTCCGGCGAAAAGCCGGGAGATACGTGCAGCGCTGAATCCGCGATCTATGACTGTCTGCAAGTGGCTCGCTTGCTTAAAGATGAGAATAAGATCCCGTGGTGGCTGAAGGCGGCGCGGCTTTATCAGGCGCGTGCCGATGAACATCAGGCCAACGGCAAAGCTTCCCAGGAGGATATCGACGGATTACGGCAAAAAGCAAAACAGTATTTTTTGAACGCAGCGAACCTGGCCAGAAAATTAAGTAAATGGGCGCTCGCGGGAAATATCCACACAGAAATTGGTTATTATCGCGCGGCTGCCTTTGATTATGAGGAAAAAGCCAAATTAAACCAGGGACCCAAAGCGGCTGGTTATTGGCGACGTGCCGCTGAAAGCCAAATAAAAGCGGGACGGGAAGAAGCGGCTGTGCTCGCCGCAACCATCGCCGAGTTGATTTTGGCCAAACCAGGAACGGAAAAGGCAATTGAAGAAAGAGCGGACGAAAGTGCTATAAATGTTGATTGAAGCGAGGCCTACAATCAAGCAGGTAACGCGGCAAAATCACCAAGATTACATCTGATCGCTGCCCGCCACCGGCTGAAAGCCGGGGAAACGCTCAACGCCGCTCATTCTTTTGTTAAAGCCGCCAAACTATCCGGCGGCCGCCCATATGCGAAAAAACTCTGGATAAGATCTGCTCAACTCTTTTGGGAGGCAGGTAAATACAAAGATGCCGGCTGGGCCTTCGATCAGGCGGACAGAGCCGCTGAAGAAACTTTATAGGCGCAGAACTCGCCGCACATCGTGCAGGTGTCGCCGGTCGCGTGTCGCGCGTCGCGCGTCCTCTTGCCATGTATTTCACGGGCTTTGACCGGGTCGATCGCCAGCTCTAATTGTTTTGCCCAGTTAAGTTCTTTGCGGGCTTTTGACATCTCATAGTCCCACTCTTTCGCCCCTTTGACACCCTTGACGATGTCGGCGCAATGAGCCGCGATCCGGGAAGCTATGACACCTTCTTTAACGTCTTCGGCGGTTGGCAGCCCCAGGTGTTCGGTCGGGGTGACGTAACAGAGAAAATCGGCGCCGGCACAAGCGGCTAAAGTTCCCCCGATAGCGGCGGTGATGTGATCATAGCCCGGCGCGACATCGGTCGGTAGAGGGCCTAAAACGTAGAATGGCGCCCCCTTGCAAATCTCTTTCTGCATCTTGATCTGTGATTCTATCTGGTCATAGGGCACATGGCCCGGTCCTTCGATAATGACCTGGACCCCGGCATCCCAGGCGCGTTTGGTCAGGTCGCCCAAAATGATGAGCTCCTGGATCTGCGCCTGGTCGCCCGCGTCGATGATCGAACCGGGCCGCATCCCATCGCCAAGGGAAAGAGTTATGTCATATTTCAGTGCGATCTCAAGCAAACGGTCATACTGCAGATAATAAGGATTTTCGGCCTTATTGTCGACGATCCATTTAATCATGGCCGCCCCGCCCCGGCTGACCACCTCCATCAGCCGCGGCTGTTTTTTCAGCCGGCCGATCGATTCAAAAGTGACGCCGCAGTGGATCGTCATAAAGTCAACGCCGTCCCTGGCCTGCTCCTCTACTACTTCAAACATGCCTTCGGTCGTCATGCGTTTTTCAACCATCGCCTGGTAAACTGGGACAGTGCCAAGGGGCAAGGAACAAGCAGCAAGAATTCTTTTCCTGATCGCGGAAATATCCCCGCCGGTCGAGAGGTCCATGATAGTATCGGCACCAGCCTCGACTGCCGCCTCGAGCTTCTTCAATTCATCATCGACATCGGGGAAATCAGCCGAAGTGCCGATATTTGCGTTGACCTTAGTGCTTTGGCCCTGTCCAATGCTGATCTGTTTGACACCCTTGTGTCTGGGGTTATGCGGAGTAACAATAAGTTTTTCGGTCATGTCTTGTATTCGCGGGTTTCTTCCGGCGGTTTGGCTTCGCGGGCAAGTTTCATGGCCAGAGTGACGGCTTCTTTCGGCGTACTGGCGCGATGGACCTCATTGTCCATCTGGCCGCTGTGGTGGATAAATTGCCAGGTCTTGAGGCCGACGACAGGTATTTTATAGCCGAGCGCGAAAGCGATCTCGGAGAGCGTGCCGTGGGA
>JAGVQF010000009.1 GCA_020051815.1 Candidatus Saganbacteria bacterium
ATATTTTTCGGCGGGCTTTTAACTGCGGCGGCGGAAACCGATCCCAGCCGCCGGGTTACGATCATCGGCACCACGACACCGGAGCAATACAAGCAAAGATTCGAAGACGATACCACCGGATTAAAGCGCCGTTTCCCGCCCATATATATTGAAGAGCCGGAGCCCGCGGAAAATCTCCAGTTTCTGACCTCATTCAGATTGACCTGGATAAAACAAACAGCGGTAAACATAACGCAAAAAGCCTTAAGAATGATTTGCACGCTTAACCGAAAGCTTTTCCCGGATCAGGCTTCTCCCGACCGGGAGATAAATTTTATGGATCGGGCCGCCTCCTGGCTGCGGCAGGAGCCGAACAGGAGGAGAAGACTGGCGGAAGAAGCCAAACGGCAAATTCTCGATCTCTTAAACAGCGCGGTTTCCGTGCGGCAGGGAAATGATGAAGAATCGATCAAGCTGATGGATGTGAGCATCAAAGAAGCGATTGTAAGATATTTTGCGTTAAGCGCTGAAACCAGAGCTGCCCTCCCCGCGGAGATCGATGAAAATGTCGCGGCAAAATTATTTTCGGAGATAACCGGCATTTCGGCGGGCGAGCTTGACCGGGATGAAAGAAAAAGGGTCCTGGGCGTCAGGGAAGAGCTGTCCAAAAAGATTATCGGTCAGGAACAGGCCAAGGAAGCCGTTTCCCGGGCGGTGATCAGAAACGCGGCGCAGACAGTCAAAGAGGGCGCGGTCAAGGGGGTATTTTTGTTCCTCGGCCCCACCGGGGTCGGCAAAACGGAGCTTTCAAGAACCCTGTCGGAGTTCCTTTTCAACAGCCGTGATAATTTCATAAAGATCGATATGGGAGAATTTGGCCAGCCGCATATGATTGCGCGCCTCATCGGCTCTCCGCCGGGATATGTCGGTTATGGCAGAGAAGGCCAGCTTGAGCCCGTGCGCAGAAAAAAATACTGCGTCGTCCTGTTTGACGAAGTGGAGAAAGCCCACCCCGAGGTCTTCAAGATATTGCTTTCCCTCCTGGATGACGGCTATGTGACAGACGGCATGGGCCGCCGCATATATTTTAACGAATCGTATGTGATCATGACTTCTAATCTTGGCTCCAGGGAAATGCGCGCGGTCTTCCAGGAGAAGCAAGGAGCAGACACCTATCAGGCATGCCAGGAGATCGGCATGCGGGCGGTTTCAAAATTCTTTACCCCCGAACAATTGGGCAGGATCGGCAAGTCCAATGTGATCGTATTTGAGTCTTTTGTCCGGGAGCAGATGGAAGCGCTCTTTGATATTCATCAGAACATCGTTGTTGATCCCGCTCATGAAGCCGGCTTTCATCTGGAGTTTTCTCCCGCGGCGAGAAAGAGAATTATTAAAGCCGGATTTGACCCGGAGCTTGGCGCCAGGCCGCTAAAGCAGGCGCTCCAGGATTTAGTCGGCGATCCGCTGGCTGAAGCGCGAGTCATGGAAGAGTACTCGGACGGGACGCCGATGAAACGCGGAGAGACGATCCTGGTGGATGTCGAAAATAACGGGATCGTATTCAGGAAAGGAAAAGCGGGGGAATATAAGCAAAAACAGATCGAATTGGGCGAACGAGAAACAAAGATCTGGCGGCTGCTGAATGAAATGGTAAGCGTTAAAGGAACTGAAGGCGCTGAATTCAGCATTGAAGAGGTTGAGGAGATATTGAGCCCTAAAATAAAACCCTCTCTGCCCCCCACGGACTTTAATACCGCTGAAACAATCGAATTAGACGGATTCTTTACGAGCGAAGTGGATAAAGGACTCAAAGCCGCGGCGACCCAAATCCATGCTCTCGTTAAGGACAAAAAGGGCGATGCCGCCGCCGGCGCCATAAGGACCTATTTATTAAAGTCCGCCGCGATCGCGAAACAAACAATCGCCGCCAGATTCGATGAAGCTCTTTTAGCGACTCTGATCCCAAAAGCCAATTCAGAAATTAAGACGCTCGATGATCTAAGAAAGATTTCTGATGAAGCGGCGCGCGGCGAATTATTAACAACAATTATGGAGGGGGCCGAACCGAGACCCGAAACAGTGAAAGTGAGTTATGGGAAGGAGAATAATATTGATGTTCAGATCAACGCGGTACAGCAGTTACCGGCGCCAGTATTAGAGAAATTAGCTAAATTATTTGCTTTGACCCCGACTAACACGGCCGAAAGCGCAAAAATGGGGAGAGAAGAAGGACTGGAACCGGCTGATATCGAACTGCTCGAAGCGCTAAGGGTTATCAGGCAGTCCGGCGGCGAAGCAAGTTTCTGGGCTGAAGAAAAAAAGATGATCTTCTGGGTTAGAATTCCGGCGTAAGCCCCGGCTTTAGCGTTCGTCCCGATTAAAACCGAAACTACTAACCAAAGCCGGGATCTTTTATGTTCGCCCCGATGTAACATCGGAGACAGGAATAAGCCTGGACTTTTCTTTTGCGCACTTCATGCTTCTAAAGAAACATAAATTCCGGCGGTGAAAAGTACTGGCGGCACGGAAGCCCAAATTATTGTTCCGTTTGTCCGGGTCGTTGTTGTTCCGGTTAGCAGCCCGCAGGTTGTCTGCTGTATTGTTCCAGGAACCGCCGCGTATCTTGGCTTACCCCTAACCTTGTCAGCAAATGGCGCGAATCAGCATGGGACGCATGAGCTATCCAACTCTGAATAGACATTGATATTTTCTCCAAGGATGTTTTTCCCTCAAAGAGCGCCTTGCGGTATTTCTTCATTCGCCTGACAAATCTTCTGACGTTGCTTTTCTTGACCAGCCTGTGGGTCGGATAGATTTTATAGCCCAGAAAATCCGTGCCTTGTGAAACCAGGGAAACGGTTGACTTTTTAGGATGCAAATTGAGTTTCAGCCCGGCAAGATAATCCGAAATCAATTTTTTGGCCTCATGTAATTCGTTTTTATTGTCGGCTAATAACACAAAGTCGTCAACATAGCGGATATAATATCCGCATTTAAGCCTTTCCTTGATAAAATGATCCAAGCCGTTAAGGTAAATATTTGCGAAAAATTGGCTGGTAAGATTACCGATGGGGATGCCTTTGCCTTCCCGACCATTTAGTGAATCGATGATCAGTTTTATCAGACATAAAGCATTCTTGTCTTTTATTTTACGAGCGATCAGCTCAAAAAGAATATGGTGGTCAACGGAATCAAAATATTTAGATATGTCGCATTTTAAAACGTAGCGGTTTTGTCTGCAGAACTTGGTAAACCTATCTACCGCCTTGTGAGTACCTTTCCCCACTCGGCAGGCGTATGAATCGCGGATAAATGTTTTATCAAAGATCGGCTCGATGATGTTGCATAGAGCATGGTGCACAACCCTATCCCTATAAGGCGCGGCGCTGATCAACCTTTTCTTGGGATCATAAATAAAGAAGCGCTTGTACGAGCCGGGACGATATACTTGATTTCGAAGTTCATATTGAATCTGCAATAGCTCTTTTTCTATCTCCAGGTTAAAACTGCCGACCGATGATTTGAATCTTTTGCCTTTTTGCGCCTTTCGTGAAGCAAGAAGCAGATTCTCAAAAGAGGTTATTCGCTCAAAAAGATTATTATGACGCTTCATTATAAATGTCGATTTTGTTGCTGTTTTATCCAGCCGCCGATCAGCCGGCCGATCTCATCGATATTTATCGAAATAAATTCGTATCTCCGCAGATTCAGGAGCTGCAATTTATGGCAAATTCGGACGAGATGCCTGACTATTTCCAGCTTTATATTGGCATTCTTTAGCTTTTCCAGCTTTTCCTTTTGATAATTTGCCTGGATTAAGAGCTCCAGGATATCAAACAGGTTATTTTCAATCCTTACTCCGAGTGTATATCTCTGGTTTCGCGGATACTTTGAGAGAATCGGGAGGAACCATTCGATAAGATCGTGAGTTTTCGTAATGACACTGGGGCATTCAGGTTTCATGGGCACATGTTATCTTATCAGAAGAAAATTCTCAACCCACCCCTCAACCCCCAAGGCGTAAAGGGAATAAGGGGCAAGGTGTTATTTTTTAGTCCTGGCGGCACGGAAGCCCAAATTAAGGTACCGA